>CAMPKR010000066.1 GCA_946887345.1 uncultured Bacteroidota bacterium
CACCTAGGACCACGTTGCATTATTCCGTAACATCGCCAATAAAACACAAATATTTCAGCTATAACATTGGTATGGCACCTTTTTACGAAAAAACCATTACCAAGGATCCCAACAACCAGCTGAGCTTCACGGTTACCAATAATGCCGGCAAAGTAGTAATGAGCGGCCTCCAGGGATATGCGACACCCAACTCTACCCTGGTGGAACCAGACGGCGTCACCTTCCCGTCTATCAATATGAGTAATATTCCGGAGATAGACATGCTGAACGGCATCAAACCTATCTGGACGGGTACTTCAAGGATATTCAATAAAGCTTATTTTAAAGAGAGCACAACACCTTTCCCCGTCAGCTACGATCTGCAGTTGGTCACCTTTCAGCCCTGCCCCGGTTCATACCTGAAAATACCGTTGACGTATTCGGTTAAGCTATACGATGAATATAGCAATACTACCAATGTTATCGTACCCACTACTTCAGGCTCGGTATATGGGGGCAACCAGTCTCAATCGAATATTTCTGTAAACCAGAACATACCATCAGTAGTCGCCAATTACCTGGGCAAATCAACCATCGATTATAAGGTAACGTACAAGTCGGAAGATGTCGCCAATGCTGTTAACCAATTACTCACTTCTACAACATTCCCTGCTTGTCTCAGGCCTGAGAGTGCGTTCCTGGATAGTCTGAGAGAATATTTCGATATTGACTGCGATGAAAGCGATGGTGTAGAGCAGACCCAGTGTGAAGCCACAGAGAAAATGCTGGAAAGTGAATTGTATCCAACTGCCAAATACGGCAGGTATGAGATAAAGGATTATACGGTTACGACCAACAACGTTACTACCATTATTCTAAAGAATATTGTGGTGGGTCAGTATGGCGGCCTTTTTGGTGTTGTTGATTGGAATACCGGTGCGGGTGCAGCTCCGAATGACGTGGATTTTAATTATCCGCTGGCGATTAGCACTACTCTTCTTAAACCCATTTATCGCTACCAGAAATACCTGCTTGCTCTTAGTGGGCAGCAAGGTACTAACGTCACTACCATTAATTCGATCCCATATAATGTAGCACAGCTTGCTGCTATGGATGTAAAGGAATTTATCAACATTTTTAACGATGAGATTGCTCATTTCCTGATATCGATGCATCCTGAATATTGTGAGTACAAGCAGCAATATTGTGACAATAATGAGTTTATCAACAAGATAATGGCCATTACAACTTATGCCGAGGCTGTTACTCTTGGTTGCACTACAGCAACGGCGCTCTCTAACATGGACCCATTCTATACCCATGCCAATACATATATGTCCTATCCTGCCAGCAATCTACGTGAGGTTATCATTAAAGACCTAACAGGCGGCTATTACTCCAAAGATATCATGGACTTTACTTATCAGAAGCTCTTCTGCGAGAGTAGTTGCTCCTACAGTTCCACCGAGCTTGCGATGCAATCCGTACATGACCAAAATGAATTTGTACGGGAGATGATAGACGCTTATGTGGCAAACAGGGCTACCCGTATAGCCAAGTGGCCTGCATACAATCTGCCTTCCTGCACCGGCCCCACCTGGCAGGCCAGTGGCAACCTGATAGCCAATGAACCGGTTATTAAGAATATGTATGATAACCCTACAGACAATATTCCCAATGCGGGCAGTATTGGTTCTGATGGTGTGACTTTCATGAGCGATGTGCTCTCAGCGAGTAGTACAACCAACATGACCAATACGGTGACAACCTATGGCAACAATAATTTTGAGAAAGGATATAACGAATACGCTACCGAGATCATTGAGAAGCTGGCTAATTGCCGCCTGGTCAATAATGGCACCGTGAACTTCACTTCTCTGCACAGCACCCTAGTGACCTTTATGCAGAACAATGAAAATGATCCGGACCTTCAACCATGGAAGGGCGGACTGACACCGGATGAGTTGAAGACCATTCTTAATGCCGCTAACATCAAGCTGGATGATCTCTGTAATCCATACCTCATCGACTATCTGAAGAGGCCTGATCCTAATACAGGAAATACCTGCGATAACCAGAGTTTTATATCATCGATCGCAGCCTTTATCAATGCCCGGACGGTTATGAGAACCAAGGCAAAACAAGCGGCACTTCCCCAAAATCAGGGCACCGCGATCTGGGGTAATGTCATACCTATTGACCCGGCCAGTTCAAATGCTTTTGAAAAGAAGATAGCACAGCGTTTTAATATCACCAGTTCAACCAGCCTTCACACCTACGTAACGTATTTCCCTACCTCCAAAACATTCTACTTTGACATTATCGGGCCGGGAACGAATTATACGCCCAATGCCGGAGTACGAATTGCATTGAAATGGGAGTATCAATACTCCCTGCCTAGTGCCTGGAATTCAGACTTTACTTTATGGGATGCAACATATCTGGTGCATCTGCCCAGCACATATAATCATTATGACCTTGAAGTTGATAATACAGAATGTTATGAATCGGTAAATCCGAGAGAAGGTTACTACTATTTCAAGGGATGCTGGGCTGAGAACACGGTGCTCAATAACTGTACCGATGCTTTCACGGGCTGGGTTAAAGGTCTGGGTGAGGATGAAAAGGAACTCAATAACTGTATCTCCTGTCTGGAGCTGAGCAGAGCCTATGATGCTTTTGTAGATCAGGTGGCCAATATCGCCACGTACAATACTACCACCGGCCTGCATACCAGTGGCGGTTATGAGATCCGCGCTATCGGTCATCCTTTTTATGAGGATGCCATACGTAGTTTTTTCAACTACTATTTCAAAAAATCGCACACGAGTGATAAATATCTCGCGTTTATGGAGAGCTGTGACCTCACCAGGCTGACAACCATTCCCAAACACTATGCCTATATGTTGGCTGAGGTGAAACAGGTGACTAGCTTAACGCCAATGGACGCCTTTAATACTGCTATCCTGGGTTATAGTAGCGGCATTTATTCCAATGCGAATAAGTTGTACTATCACGTACCTAACCAGTTCAACGTGAACCAGATGGACGCGCGTTACTATCTGGACTTCCGGTCATACCCCAAGAACATACTGCGCGACCTGAGAGACTTTGCGACTACGGCGGCAGCTACAGCCGGCGTTAGCGTACTTTTTAATGTGTTGCAGAATCAGGTTTCTGCTTCAAATACCGTTGCGGACCTTTTCCTTCCGTCTACTACCACACTGCCATATAATTCTACCGGGCTAACACAAACCGTACAGAGTGCCACAATGCATGAAGCAGGGCAGACAATAGCATGTATAAAATATCACTATGGCTTCAATGGTACACCTTCGGCCGCTACTCTTTCAGCTTTGATCAGGGAATTTGAGGTCAACGTACTGCCTGTAGCCAACGCGAAGAACAGTCTCTTCTCTTATGAATCCTTTCTCAACGACGTGAATGAGGATGACACCAAAGAAGACTACCTCGACTTTGTGTATGCTACAATAAACCAGAATGCCCTGAACGCCGGTAAATCTGAGCATATGACCCTGCTGGAGCCTTTGGGTCTGAAGGCCAATATCAATGGCGTGAATCCGTACTCGGAGAACTATAACAATTATCCCTACGTCTCTTACTACAACCCTGACCGCGACTGCAATTCCGGAGACCTGTTCATCAGGAAGTCCGGTTCCACGCCGGGTGTCACATTTGTGAATAATGTACTCAACTGGGTAGACGGTAACTGCGGCGCACATTTTCCGGGCACAGCCAATCTTACCTCACATAACTATAGCAACGGCCAGTATTATGTCACTACCAAGCTGATAGATAACAATGTGGTGTGGTATAACCTCGCCGTGGTGGGCACAAAGACCTACAAAAATATCTGGCTCCGGTTCCCTGATTATCTGACAGCAACGCAGATCAACAATTGTTCGCTCATCAGCAACTCTATAGAAGTGCTCGCATCATCTGACAAGTCTACCAGGCTCAGGCTGAAGGCCAGCCTTTCAGGTCACCCGGATATAACGGTGAAGGGTGAAACCGATTTTGACATGGCAGACCAGCCTAATAAAGTCTATGAACTGGTGATGCTCTGCGACGACGAAGCCGGCGACATAGATACTATCAGTTCCTGCTTTGAGACCCAGGTATCTTTGTTGGAACAGCGTGCGGCTGATGAATACAAGATATATATCGACTCCATCCGTGCTGCATTTACGGGCGCCTTCACCAAACACATCAGGGAGAATATTACCGACCATCTGAAGTTTAAGACCCCGCAGATGAAATATGCTATCACCCTGTACAACTACGACAGAGCCGGCAACCTGATGTACACCGTGCCGCCTGAAGGTGTGGACGAGGTGAACATGATGACCCAGCAGGGAAATATTAATACTTACCGCGACAACCCCAATAATACACTCAATGTGACCCAGGTGGCCGGCTACACGCCGCATCACGAAAAGGTGACCAACTATTACTATAATTCCAATAACCAGCTCATCAGCCAGAAAACCCCTGACGGTGACGTAACAGATTTCTTCTATGATCGTGCCGGCCGCCTAGTATTCTCACAAAATGCCCAGCAGAAGCTGGATGGAAAATACTCCTATACCATCTATGATTGGGAGAATAGGGTCACTGAAACCGGCGTCATTGTGGTGCCCCAGGGTGATAACTTCAAGACAGATTATATAGACCCGTTAACCGCACATACTTACGGCAACTGGCAGGGTTACAACTGGCCCATTGAGAATTTATATGAGACGGCAATAAAAGCCCGTAAAAGGTTTGATGTCGTTCATACTTTCTACAACGAAGAGCTCTTTGACCTTTCTACCAAGCTGGGTATGTCAAGACAGGAACATCTCAGGAGCCGTATAGCCACACTTGGCCGTTATAATGTGCTGCTGCCCACTATTGCTGCTGCCGACAACTATACTATGGCACTCCACTACAGCTACGACATGCTGGGGAATGTAACGACCCTGACTTATGATATGCCGATGCTGGCCGACGTGAAACAACGCTATAAAAGAATAGACTATGATTACGACCTCTACAGCGGCAAGATAAAATGCCTCAGCTACAACCGCAGCTTTGCCGACCAGTTCTACCAACGCTATGAGTATGATGCGGACAATCGCATCACCAAAGTAGAGACCAGCAAAGATGGTCTGCTCTGGGACCAGGATGCCTCCTATAAATATTATCCGCATGGCCCGCTGGCCCGTATGAACCTGGGCCAGCTGGAGGTGCAGGGCGTGGACTATGCTTATACCCTGCAGGGCTGGCTCAAAAGCATTAACGGTGATAAAGACGCACCTGAAAATGATATGGGCGGCGATGGCCTCACCAGCGGCAACTCGTATTACGAGAAAGACCTGCTGCGCCATACGCTCTACTATTTCAAAGGCGACTATAAACCTATCAAGACCACAGACTATACCGACCAGAGTAGCACCACTATGTTCCAGATACCGGACCTGGACCCTACAGGTACGGTCGTGAATTCATCTTTGTACAACGGAAATCTTGCTGCAGCTAATACCAGGCCCGCATATTTTCCCACACTCTATACCAATTACTGGTATGACCATCTGAACCGCATCAAGCGCGCCGACTACCGCCTGCCGGATTATGGCACCATCCCGGCCGTGCTAGAGCAGTATGGCGGCAACTATAGTGCATCGGTGCTTACGGGGCCGGGCGCCACTACAGACCTGTATCATTCCGATTACACCTACGACCTGGATGGTAATATTAAAAACCTGAACCGCTTCGGCCTGAAGGTGGCAGCCAATAAGTATGACTATAACAATGGTGCAGTATATAAGATGGACGAGCTCGCCTATACTTACCAGAACTCGGGAACACCACTGGTGAACAACAAGCTCATCAACTATACCGACCAGATGAACCACGCTACGCAGTCGACATTTACTAACGACGTGCAGCATTACACAACCAGCTCCACCCGTATAGAGTATGACGCCAATGGTAATATCATTAAAGACCTGACCAACCCGACCCTGCTCAATAACATTACCTGGGATGCCTATGGCAAAGTGAACCAGGTAGCTATGTCGGGAAGTAAATCGCTCACATTTGCTTACGACCCGCTGAGTAACCGGTTCAGCAAATCTTATTACCTGGGCGGCGACAAGCTGCATAAAAACGAATACTACATCCGCGATGCCCAGGGTAATATACTGGCCGTGTATCGCCAGGTGCAGAAATATACCAATCCGTTCATTGGTGTCGGCACTGTGCTGGTAGGCCAGCCTGGCCTGGGTACTGACCTGACCAATGCTTTTGGCATTGGTACACAATTTACCGACATCCTCCTAGGCAAGATAGCCGCCGATATGCCGACCTTTGCCAATAACCAGGTGGCCGCCCATACCCCCGGCTATTTCCTCCAGCGTAGCGCCCCCATCAGGTCGGCCATGTTGCAGGAGACGCCTAACCTGATAGATCATGTGCTGGTGCAGGCCCCCGCTATGCTGAAGGGTGCGTTAGTGGCTGCCTTTGATGAGAACATATTAAAGGTGATAGTAGATGAACCCGACCAGAACTACAGGGAACATCTCTCCGGTCTGCTCACCGACCCCACCGACCTGGGCAAGATGAACCAGGTAATGGAGGCGCTCCGCTACTGGGACCTGCCAGTAAGCGATCAGCAGGAGTTTACCAGCGCCTTTGCGTCTATAGCCGGTAACCCTACCGGCAGGGAAAAAGTGATGGAACTGTTACCTGCCCTGTACCCGGATACCAGTTCGCGCGACTCACTCATCACCCGCGTGCTGGCAGACTCCATTTTCCTGGGCCGCCAGGGCTATCACGTGCCGCTGACAGATGTGCGCACCTATCTCCGCTCTGTGCTGGAGACTAAAGCCAGCCTGCCATCGCTGGGCAACTATTACGATGCCATCCGCACCGATGGTCCACAACTGCTGGCCAAGGCCGCCCGTACGGAGCCACTGCTCGATGCTGTGTACCTGGCTGATCCTGTTGCTTTCATCAACAGCTTCAAATCGCAGGCGGGTGCAGCCGATGTGCTCACTGCTGCCTTCGAAGCTACTCCCGGTATGAGCTTCAGCAACATTATGGCCAAGCTGGTGGACCTGGGCACCCTTAATGAGAACTACACCAACTTCAACCAGGAAGTGCTGGATTACCATACTTTTGCCCTGGCAGAGCATCATATATATGGCTCTGCCCGCATAGGTATCAAGAGCTACTGGCCTAAGGAATACGTTTACGAATGGGACGGCAAAAAGACCCCCGCCCAGAACCAGGCCCTTTTGGATGCTTCCGAGTTCAACTACCGCAGGCCATGGTATTCATCCGACTACAATTCACTCATTGCCTATGCTGCCCTGCTGCCCTGGGGCAATCAGAACACAGCCAATGTATACTCTTCCCGCCTGCTGGGCCAGAAGAAGTATGAGCTGAACAACCACCTGGGCAATGTAATGGCTGTCACCACCGATAAAATAACCGAAGCCAAAACGGTTGACCAGGACCCGCTGCCGCAAACCGCCCAAAAGCGCGCCTCACTCTGGGCAGCCTACGATTATTATCCTTTTGGTATGCTTATGCCGGAGCGCTATGTGGAAGACCAGAGCGAGCAATGCACGGCTGTTACCAAGACCAAATATGTGAAAGTGGGTGTGCCCATAGTGATAGACCTCAGCAGCACCACCCAGGTGTTTACTTCGCAACTTGGCTCAACGCTCACCCAGACCCTCGGTAGCCCCGGGCTGATAGAGGTAGTGGGCACGACAACCAATGTGGGCGCAGCCCTCGGCACCTTCAGCAGCAACCTGCTGGCAGTTGGTAAAGAAGTGAATATAGAGACCCGGGTAGAGAACTACAATGTGGGCCAGGGACCGGTAACAGTGACCATGCAGCAACTGGACCCTGCTACCCAGCAGCCGCGCATCCTTGCCTCAACAACAGTAGACAGGCTTTCTGACGTGGAACTGACAGCAGATGCCATAGGCACCGACCCGATAGAGGTGACCTACACATCCTCCCAGCTAGGCGGCAGTTTCTCCATCGGTATTTCTGTTTTTACTGTAACAGATGAGGTACAGGAGAATTATACAGTGACAGAATGCAACGAAGATGCTAACTTTAGTAAGGATTATCGGTTTGGGTTCAACGGTAAAGAGAAAGACAATGAGATAAAAGGTATAGGAAATAGCTTAGACTTCGGGGCAAGGATGCACGACTCAAGGATAGGAAGATTTTTAAGTATAGATCCTGATGCGATAAAGTACCCTTTCATGAGCACATATTGTTATGCTGCAAATAGTCCTATCCGATTTGTTGATGTTGATGGTAAAGGTGTGGGAGATGCTACGGGTGAAAGACTGCTGAAAAAACCTACACCTAAAGCAGCAGTTGTAACGAGTGAGTATATTGCAGGAGTTGCGAAGGGTACAGGCTATTTAATAGCAGGGGTATTGAATATTGGAAATGTATTTGCGCATCACAAAGATGCTCCTTCTCTTCACCAACTTGGGAATAATGCACTTAATAGTGTTATACTGCCAATCCAGGCCGTTGCTGATGATCCGGGTAATGCAGAAAAATGGGGTGAGGCTACTGCTGCATTGGCGCCATTTGTTTTTACGAAAACTCGTGCTGCATCGGGAACTGAAGTCCAGTGGAAAGGCCCATTAAAATATAATAATCTTGCAGAGCCAAGAAATGTTGGCCCAGGTAAACCTTTTACACAGGCTCAAAAAGCAAGGGCTATTGAGTATAATAAGCAGCAAAATAATGGCTTATTATTAAGCGATGAAGATGGTACAGTAATGAACCCTGCAAAGCAGTCCAAGAAAGGTGAAGCTGCCGATATGAACCAGGTTGAAGCTGACCATGTTGTTCCGAAAAGTAAGGGGGGTACAAATAGCAATAGTAACGTGCAGTTGATTAATAAGTCGCAGAATATTCAAAAAAGTGATAAGTGGCATGACAAATAACAAGCAAACAGTATTTACCGTGAGGGATGTATTGCAGAAGGGAGCGTTAATACAATATGTGGTACATGATAACAATGGAGACTGGCAGTTTTTTCCTGGTTATGAAGTACCCTCAACTGACATGATGGTTGTTACACTTTCTAACATTATTGAGTACGATAAATCTATCGTTGATATTTTGAATTTAGAAAGGGGTTACCAAGCTTATAGAAGAAACAAGGCGGATGAGTGGTTAATCTCTGAATTGTAAATGACAACGGTGAAGTAAAAGCCATGCGAAATGCGGGGCTTTCTTATTTTATGGTGTTATCTTTTTTCTCCGGCATCGTTGGCCTTGTAAGACCGTATTTCTCAATATCAGCGCTATCGGGCGCTACATATCCGTGTCGTCCCATGCGGGCATCATACATGCGTTCATTAAAATTTTTTGGGCTTACGGTCATTTCTTGCACTTCTGATCGAGATCGAATTGAGGATAAAACAAAGGAAATAATTGTCTGCTTAAAGGAGAATGATTTCGAGAAATTCAAATTATTTTTCAATGAAGGACAATTGGAGAAAAACGAAGAAATTTTTGAACATTATTTTAGAAAAGGTTCGAAAATAATTTATTTGAATAAGCCCAAGGAAGCCGTACGTTATAAAATATTCAGCAAGGATCAACTGTATTTTACAAAGGTCTTGATCCATTTGTTTTCGGGATTTGATAGTAAAACCGGAATGAAAAAAGCAGAAAAGGAGTTGTTATTTAGGCCCCCAACGCCGCATTCCAGGTATAGTAAAGTACATTCTGTACATCTGAACTTTGTGTTTGATGAAGTATTTCGGGACAGTTTATATAACGCTAGAGCAGACACGGCTAGTCTTAATGAGTCAGTAGACCGATTGGAAGAACTTAATAGGGAAGATTATGGGTTGGACTGATTTCCTCGTAAATTCAGATGAATATTTTTGTTTAATTGCCGTATTTTTTGGTGCGGCAATTTTGTTTGATGACCTACACCGCCATACAA
>CAMPKR010000067.1 GCA_946887345.1 uncultured Bacteroidota bacterium
CAACTTGTAGTAGACACAAATCTCTACAAAATGAAAAGCTCGCAAGAATTGAGAGCATATTTTGAGAAGAACGCAGCTAATCCCGCGTTCGTTGGAGATACGCTACACTTTAGGAAAAAGTTCACGTTTAACGACTGGAAATGATCTGTTTAATCCTCAGCCACAGTTTCCAATAGTTCGCTGGCATAAATGGCAGCAGGGGAGGTCACCGTTTGCTCCAGCGGAAGTGTTGCTCCGTAGCGTTCGCTCAATTTTTCCTTGACAATATTGTTTTCAAGATTAAAGTCTTTGAGTTTTTGCAAGCTGCCTACTTCTATATCAGCGCCACGCTTGTATATTTTCCAAACCAGTTCTGAGCAATACATCTGGTCGTCGCTCCATTCAAAAGGCAGGTCATAATCTTTATCAAGATGTTTTTTTGCCTCCTGTTTCATTTTATTCAATTTTTCAGAAGTCAACACCTTGTCGTTCTTCAGGCGTTTAATAACATAGTGGCTGTCATCGCCGCGTTCTATCCATTTTTTTAGCGGGGTCTTTTTTACTGGTTGTATAGCTTCGTAGACATAAACCACACCATTTTCCTTATAAATGATCCCGCAGTGGGAGTACTTAGAGCGTGTAGCAAGCTGCACTGCATAGCCTTGGCCGGCCTTAGAGCTTTGGAAGATAATGTCGCCGTCTTTCAATATAACAGTATCGGGCGTATTACAGGCAGCAAGGTAATGGGTAGCGATTAACAGCAATGCCAATAAAGGGTATCTCAAGGAGTTTGTTTATAGTTAAAACGTGCATTGCGCTAAGATATTTTGCATGTCATTTAATAGTATATCGGAAAATTTGTATCTTCGGATTAGTAAATCTTATAAATCGTCCCAAATGAAGAAAGTCTACTTAGGCCTGCTGCTGTTACTGCCATTTTGCGCAAGTGCACAGAATCTCATTTTTTCTTCCAGTTTTCAAGGCAACGCTGATGATATCTCAGGTAACAACCTGAATGCGATGGTATATGGAGCCACCCTAACAACAGGTCAGTCAGGTATGACAAATACTGCCTATTACTTTGATGGCATAGACGACTCTGTGGTAATACCAGCGAGCCCATTGATGAACCTTACCGAATGGACGCTACATGCCCGTTTTCAGCCGCAGGGATTTTATTCCGGTGTCTGCCAGGGCAATTTTATCATCAACCACGGCTTAGACTATTATGATGACCATTATCACATGGAGTTTATGGACAACCATTTCGATGGAAGCTGCAGTATACAAACAGATTCAGAGTCAAGAATTGTCGTCACACCCGCAGGCACCACAAGTAGTCTGCAATTTCTTAATGGTCCACCGGTAGTTCTCAACAATTGGTATTGTGTGGTGGCAAGGTATGATGGGGATAGCCTGAAGCTGTCGATCAACGGAACGCTTGTGGCCACGATCGGCTGGGCCAGCCAGTACACCACAGCACCGGCGGATGGTCGTCCGACTTATATAGGTTGGTCTAGCTGGTTGCCTAACTTCCCGTATTTTTTCAAGGGCAAGATCGACAAGATATCTATTTGGGACGGAGCAATCAGCGATAGCCTGACCGATGAGCTGTGCACTATGTTGGATGATACGCTGGGAGGGACTACTTCGGTTCCCAATGCTTCTATAAATGAGAAAATTACTATTGGTCCTAACCCTGCGCGTAATTATTTGAATATAGCGCTGCCTTCTGCTCATACGCAGGCTGATGTAACGATAACTAATATCCAGGGGCAGGTCTTACAATCAATGCATGTGAATACAAGATATACCTCGATTGATATCAGTGAACTTCCTTCCGGAATGTACCTATTGAACGTAAGCGGAGAACGCCTCAGGCAGACGGTAAAATTTGTGAAACAAACTGAATAAATGTTACTACAAATATTGTTTACAGCACCAATAGGCCTACTTTATATAAGCCGTTAACAGGCTTATTGTCCCAAAAGAGTTCGAAATCATTAAGCCCCGCGGCTTCGTAGGACTCTGCTACTTCCTGCAGTGTATAGGTTTTAACTTTGTCGACAGATATCTTTTCAAGCATACCTGCGAGCCAGAGTCCTTGTTCTTTGTCCACTTTTATATTGACGGTCTCTCTGCGGGTCTGGAAGGTGAGAGAGGCTACTTCCCAGGTATTGCCTTTCTTGGATTTGGTGGTGATCTCCAGCTCGGGCTTTTTGCCAAGGTAGACTACTTTGGCGGTGGGCTTGCTGCTGTTGTACTCTTCTTCCTGCAGTACTTTTTCTATATAGTCGGGAGCAACTGTGGTCTTAGGTGTTTTGAAATCGAACCATTTATGCAGTGGCTGATCGAACATAGCGCCATGCATGTAATTGAGCAGTGACTTCTTCAGGCCATAACTAAAACTATCGTGGTCTGCCCCCCTTTCATCTACGTGTACTATATCGTTGTTGGCAAAGCTGCCTACCAGTTCGGTTTGTTTCTTAACGCCAAACTTTGCGGGTGCCAGGCCCACCGGGCTATGCGCCGTCATAGCAAACTGGTGCCAGAAAGCTGATTGTAGTATCCCTACCTTGAACATCTGCCTGACCATCTCCAGTGAATCAATAGTTTCCTGTTCTGTTTGGGTTGGAAAACCATACATCAGGTAGGCGTGTACCATGATGCCTGCCTCGGTGAAGTGTTTGTTCACCTTCGCTACCTGTGCAACTGTGATGCCTTTTTGTATTAGTTCCAGCAGCCTGTCTGATGCCACTTCTAATCCCCCCGAAACTGCTATGCAGCCGGAGGCTTTCAGCAGCATGCACAGATCCCGGGTAAAGCTTTTTTCAAATCGAATATTGGTCCACCACGTGACGGTGAGTTTGCGTTTGATGATCTCTAAAGCCAGAGCCCGCATTAAAGCAGGAGGGGCGGCCTCATCTACAAAGTGGAAACCGTTCTGCCCTGTCTGGCCCATTATCTGCTCCATGCGGTCGCAGAGTATCTGGGCGGTTATGGGTTCGTATACTTTTATATAGTCAAGAGAGATGTCGCAAAAAGTGCATTTGCCCCAATAGCAGCCGTGAGCCATAGTGAGCTTATTCCAGCGGCCATCGCTCCAGAGGCTGTGCATGGGGTTGACTATCTCTATCGCCGATATATAGTCATCCAGCAGAAAGTCGCTGTAATCAGGCGTGCCTACCTGCCCTTGCTTATAGTCAGCGCAGGATTGATTATTAACGTAAGTCACTACACCGTTAACCAGGGTAAATGTCCGCTTAAGGTCTTCTACATCTTTTTTGCCATTTACATGCTGCACTAAAAGTTCTATCGGTGCTTCTCCATCATCAAGAGTAATGAAGTCAAAGAATTCAAATACCCGGGCATCGCTCAGTGAACGTAGTTCGGTGTTAGGGAAGCCACCGCCCATAACCACTTTTACCTCCGGGTAGTGCTTCTTTATCCATTGGGCACAGCGGAAGGCTGCAAAAAGATTCCCCGGAAAGGGTACCGAGATTGCGACCAGTTTTGGCTGCACTTCAGCCATCCTCTTAGATAATATATTCAGAAGCAGGCGGTCTACAAAACTGTGGCTACCCTGTAGTTCTGCATACAGTTCATCAAAGCTATTGGCAGAGCGCCCAAGCCTCTCGGCATACCTGCTAAAGCCGAAATGCGGGTCCATGCATTCCACTATCAGGTCAGAGAGGTCTTCGAGATACATGGTGGCCAGGTGTTTGGCCTTGTCCTGCATGCCCATGCTGCCGAAAGCCCAGTTGAGATCATCCAGCTGGGCGAAACGTGAGGCCTCCGGCAGGTAATTGCGTTTGCAGATAAGATGAGCGAGGGTAGGGTCTTTGCCTTGCAGAAAGGCTATGGTAGCGTCTATGGTCTGTATGTAATCGTCTTTAAGCGCCAGGATGCGTTTAGCATTATCTGTCCATTCTTTTGCGACGTCTATTTGTGCAAATAACTCTGTAAGCCCCTGTTTGCAGAAAAGAGCCAGGGTTACCTCGATACCCAGGTCTGCCTGGAAAGAATCTATGCCCTTTGTATTCAAAAAGCCCTTCAGGTAAGCTGTAGCCGGGTAGGGCGTGTTCAGCTGGGTGAAAGGGGGAGTCAATAAAAATACAGGCGCGGACATCAGGCAAAAGTAAGATTAATTGCTCGTTCACTCTTTCCCGGAGAATTTTCCGTGCTCACCGACCTTTTTCCGCGATTCACCTAGATACATAGTTTCCATTTATGACAGAAAGTATTATTTTGTTGAAAATCACATACTAATGGACTCACAGAAAGTTGACATGTACATTATGTCTCACGCCAAGTATTTCGAAAGCCACAATATCGCTTTCATCCGCGATATGATGCTGAAGGCCGACGATAGTAAATTCCTTAATGTTCAGACCATCAGCCTGAAGGACCCTACGACAATACTTATAGTATCATTACTCGCAGGTAGCCTCGGCGTAGACAGGTTCCTGCTGGGGGATACGGGTCTGGGTGTAGGAAAGCTGCTTACCTGCGGTGGTCTCGGAATATGGGCGGTTGTAGATTGGTTCATGGTTATGGGCCGTGCGCGTGAACTCAATTACGAGCTCCTGATGAGGGCTCTTGCATAAAACATGTACTTTTTAAAAGCAGATAAAGAAAGGAAATTCTACATAATAGCCGGCCTGTTTGTACTGACAGGCTGGCTTTGGTTCCTTTTGCCGGCTTCGGGATATAATGGTGCGGGGGTATGTATCTTCAGGCATGTTACAGGCCAGCCTTGTCCTGCCTGCGGAAGTACAGCTTCGCTGCTATTATTGCTCGAAGGTGACTGGAAAGGATCTTTTGTGACCAATCCACTTGCATACGTACTGGCACCTGGTCTTTTTCTGCTGCCCGTATGGTTGGCTTATGATCTGCTGTCACGTAAGAATAGCATTTATCGCAGCATGTTCGCTTTTGATGCGCGAATCAGGAGACAGCCACTGCTCTTAATACCGGTTTTATTGCCTGTAATACTGATCTGGATATGGAACATAATCAAGCTGTAAGCGCCACGCTGGTGGATATTGCTGACTACAAGCCGAACGACTACGAATGCGAACGGGCTTCAAATAGTTATCTCATGTCGGTGGTGGCTATCATCATTGGCACCCCGTTGCCGATAGTCAACCTGCTGGCTACTTTTTTCTTTTATCTTGGCAACAGGCGGTCTACGCCTTTTGTACGCTGGCATTGCACACAAGCCTTGCTCTCGCAGCTCACCATCTTTATAATGAACACAGTAGCCTTTGCATGGACACTGCGCATTCTTTTTGGTGGCCTGTACCTTAACGACGATTATATAGCCTATATTCTTACAGTAATAGGCTTTAATATATTTGAGTTCATCATTACAGTTATCGCCGCCATCAGGCTGCGAAAAGGAAAACACACCGAATGGTGGATGTGGGGAGAATTAACTAATGAACTTATGGGCAACCAAATTCCTGTAAACAAATACCATGGGTAAAGTACTATTACAAACAGCACTGTTCGTTGGCCTGTTCTTCGCTACCTGGTGGGGACTGGGTAGTATTCGCTGGATGGAAACATTCCGGATACGCACGTTTACGAATGAAAAACAAGCTCAGTTATCGGAGTGGCTTTTGGAAATTCAACGTGCCGAAAAGACTGAAATAGAAGATGAAGCGATACTTGGAAAAATACGCAAGATAAAACAGGTTATCTGTGAGCGAAACGGAATAGACACAGACCTTATAAAGGTGCACGTGTTTGACGATGCTGAGATCAATGCTTTTGCCATGCCCGGTGGCCATATCGTGGTGAATACAGAACTCATTAACTATTGCGACAATGCTGATATGCTGGCAGGAGTAATGGCCCACGAGATAGCGCATGTGCGTATGGAGCACGTTTCACGGCGGCTGACACGCGAAATAGGTATCGGCACATTGCTTGCTTTGTCGGGCGGTGGTGAGCACCTTGGGACCCTGAAAGAAATACTGCACACACTTTCTTCAAGAAGCTTTGACCGCGAACATGAGCGGGAAGCCGACAAGCAGGCCGTGGTATTTATCCGCACGTCGGAAGGCGACCCGAGGCAGCTGGCTTACTTCCTGCGCAAACTCGCTGACAAGCATTCCAAAATGCCCGAGGTAATGCAATGGATAAGCACGCACCCGGAAGCGCAGGAAAGAGTTGAGTATATATTAGCGGCTACACGTCAAGACAAGACGGCAACATCCATATTGGCAGAGGGCGAATGGAAAGAGTTGAAAGAGGCTGTTTCTGCCTCTAAGTGGGCTGACTAAAATAAAAGCCACCCGTTAGAGGTGGCTTTCACTATGTCGTAAGCTCTTGTCCTAGTATATCTTCACACCACCGGGATTGAACAGCACACTTAGTGAGTCTAATACCCTGGTTGTATCCGCAGGAGGACACTCAATCGGCATCACCACAAAGAAAGTACTCGAATCTTCTGCTATCAGCTCCACATTGTGACCATAGCTCCGCATTTGGCGGGTGCGTTTTTCAGCCTTAGGGCGATTGTTGTACGAGTCGATGATGGCTTTAAACTTCAATACCCCGTTTTGCACCACCACGTTCTGATTCACAGACGGAGCATTAGCCGAAGTGTCAATACCCGGTATCGGTGCCATAGGGACGGAAGCTGCTGCATTTTCTTTGGTCGGCAATACAGGTTGCAGGTCATCCTCACCACCGCGGAATTTCTTTACGCCATAGGTGATAAGCGCAACGAGCGCAAGCAATACTATTGCGGCCAAAATAATACGTGGCCAATTGAGTCCCGCAGTTTCTTCTTCCTCTTCCTCTTCCGTAGGGGTATGCACCGGCACATAAGAACGTGTTTCGGTACTTTCAGGATCAGTATTTACAGGAAGTTTCTGTGTCTCGGGCAGCTGTTTTTTTACTTTAGCTGTTGCTAAAGGTGCAGGAGTGTGTTTGAAATGCGGGTCTGTTTCAAAGCGGATTTTACCGTCGTCTTCCAGGAACTTGCCTATAGCAGGTATAGTTACTTCTTTGCCGGCAGTGAGGTCGGCCTTTGCCTGGGTGCTGAAGTCCCGGAGCGCGTTCGAGGCTTTAGATATACTTATCTGTTCATTGCTGGCAATGAAGTTGGCCAGGTTATCGTCAATAGATCCTGTGGCACTTAGTGTTATATCATAGCCCGGTGGCAGCAAAGCATTGCCGTTGTAGGAAGCTGGTTTTCTTTTCAGTTCCAGGTTTCCTAAGCCATGTATGTAACAGAAATTATTTTTTAGTAAGAATAGCCCTATGTATTTAGCTACGTCCATCTCTCTATATGTATTGGACTCTAAGATAGGTATTAGCCCCCATATTTTTTCGTGAAAAGGACTCTAGAATTTCAACCTCAGGCCACCATATATATTAAAGCCGTAGGAAGGCTGACCCAGCCAGCGCTCGTAGCGGTTATTTAGAATATTGTTCATCTGTATAAAGGCTGAAAGGCGGGGGATAAAGCTATACTCCACCCCGGCACCGAGGTCAAATACACCACGGGTATTTACCACCTGGTTATAGATATTGTAAGCCTTAATGCCATCAAGCACTGCCAGGTAGGCGTTGATGTTCAGCTGCGGTATCGGGCGAAGCAGGAAGTCCGCGCCAAGACGTACTGCGGGTTCATGCCAGGCTTCCTGCTCGTCTGTGGTAGTGAAGCCGTTGAACATGGCATTCATTCCTAATGAGAAAGTAGTGTTCACCTGGTAGCGAACATTAGCCTGGAAAGAGATAGCATTTACCTTGCCATCGTGTACTATGTAGAATTGTTTCTGGTCAAAAGTATCGTTCAGGAACAGGGGAAGGTGACGGTATTGCCACCAGCTAAGCCTTGCTCCGAAATTTACGTGATTGCCAAGATTGGTTTGTATGCTTCCGAACACTTCATTGGCTCTTGTCTGCACCACGTTAAAGCGATTGAACATAAAGGGGTTATACCTTGATAATTCCTCGTAGGTATTGCGGCGTAGTTGTGCATTCCAACCGGCTGAAATAATGAACTGGCTATTGGGTATCTGGTACCTGGCCATGATATCGGGCAGCAGGTAGCTGTTATTTTTACCAAAAGTTGGCCTGATGAAGACATGACCTCCGAAACCGTTCTGGTTAAACCTGAGCCCCGGGTTAATTTGTACGATGTTATTATTCTCGCTGATGAAAGGACTAACATTGTATTGCGTAAATACGCCGCTTACGCCAAGTGTAAACTGTATAGAGTCCACATTGTAATAGAAAGGCAAATTGAACCCGAAACTTGTTTCTGAGGCGCTATGTATGTCACTATAGCTGGAGAAATTAATGCCGGGGTTGTAGCTGAATTTCCTGAACTCACCAACGGCAGGTTGCATATCAGCCATTACGCGGATAAGATTAAATACCTGGTTTACTGAGTCACGATTATTGTATTCGTAAACATTGTGATCATATCCATAGTAGCCCAGCTGGTTCCTGTTCCAGGTCAGTTTGGCGTGCCAGTCGTTCCTCGCACTGTGGTAAGTACCCTCAGCTTCCAGTCCGCTCGTGGCAGTCTTTTGGTTTTCAATATTTCCTTTCTGCGAAAGATGATGGAGATGAAAAGCTGTTTCGTAATTAGCACCTTTCAATCCGCCAAAGCCTGCGTCAAAGTAAATGGTGTTAAGATTACCAAAGCCTAGTTTCACATAGTTTCCGAAAGGTAGTATTACCGAGTCCTTGCCCAGTGCCAGTGGCCTGAGCGGAAGAGAACTGTAAGTGTAAAAGAGCGCTTGCTGAGGTATATCGTATACAAGTCTTGCCCTGGTCGTATCAGCAGGCGGCGTAGTGGCTACATACTCTTTCTTAGCTGCCATCTTCACCTCTGGCTTGTACGATTGTATTACCTCTATGGTAGTACCTTTCAGCACAGTATCTTTCCTTCCCTGTGCAAAAGCAGAAGTTGCTGCCAGCAAGGCTACTATAGTAGATGATATTTTCAGGCTCATACCGCTCATTAGTCCTGTGATAGTTTGCTTTGTTTCTTTTCCAGTTCTTTTACTTCAGCCAGTTTGCTGGTGGCCTCCTGCTTCACGGCAGGGTCTTTAGTGTTCTTTATTACGCTTTGCAGGGTTGCTTTAGCATTAAAATAGTCTTTTTGCGCGGTCATGATATCTGCCATCAGCAGGAAAGCGCGAATATCAGATCCGGAAGACTTGGAGATCGCTTTACCCGCCGCTTCCTCAGCTTCTTTCAGCTTGTTCTGCAGCAGGTATATAGCTCCTGTTTCATAGCGTGCCTCGGCAGCGATGCTATTGTTCTTAGAGGTTTCCAACTGCTTAAAAATAGTAAGAGCATCATCCAGGCGGGTAAACTGCTGCAGCGATTTGGCCTTGTACAACTGTGCTTCCTGGTAGGTGTTGTCGTCTATTTCTGGTAGTGTTGATAGTGTATCAGCCAAATAGCTGCTTTCGCTGTATTTGCCTAGGTTGTAGGCCGACTTCATCATGCCTTTGTAGGAAAATTGCAGGTTGACATTGTCCATTGCCGAATTGCGCAGTTTCCTGTAATTTTCAAGTGCCGTGTTGTAATCCTTATCCTGGTAAGCGATGCCTGCGGCCTTCCGCGCAGCGTTTTCCGAAAACTCATTCCAGGGTTGCTGAAGCACAGCCTGGTAATCTGCGAGCGCTTCTTTATACTTTTTCTGCTGGTAGTAAGTTTCGCCCCTGTAATAATGTGCCTTCATAGTAAAAGCACCGTTTGGGAACCGGGCCAGGTATTCATTGAAAGCTTCTTCTGCTTTTTCCGGTTTACCGGTTGAATACTGGGCTTCAGCGGCAGAATAGTAAGTTGAGTCTATAGAACTATTATCTATCGCAGGCAGGTTATTGTCTTTCAGCAGTTGTGCATAAGCTCCGGGCTGATTGGCTTCTATATAAAGT
>CAMPKR010000068.1 GCA_946887345.1 uncultured Bacteroidota bacterium
CTTCCTCTACCAGACAGCCATGTGGATGGGTGGCATACATGGCGAACCGGGTATCTACCGGGCTGACCGGGACGCCATTATGCAGGACCTGGCTAAATACCAGTTAAAAGACGGCATGTACTTTATGCCGGCACCAACTCCAGGTGCTACGATGGAACAATCAGAAGCCGATATGGAAAAAAGTGTAGGCAAGCCCTGGGCTATGCTATTCTATCACAACTCTATGACCGGGATGATGGGCAGCTATATGATACTCGGCATTTTGTATACACTCATAGCCTGCCTCATCGCATCGATGATTTTATATCACGGTAACTGGGGCAAATTCAGCACGAGGTTCATTGTATCAATGGGGCTGGCAATATTTACACTTGCCCAGGGAGTACTTGACGACATGAACTGGTGGAGCTACCCATGGGATTTTGTGAAACCACAGGTGATAGATCTTACACTGGGTTGGGCTATCTGTTCTGCCTGGCTGGCGAGGTATGTGAAGAAACCTCAGGCGGCGTAGTCTTCTTCATGTAAAAACAATAAAGCTGCCGGCAAGCGGCAGCTTTATATATTATAAGGCACTAGCTTATTGCTTCACTATTTTACTTACACCTGTTTTCCCGTCAACATCGGTTATCCGGATGGTATAAACGCCGGCAGGCAGATGGGCTATACTGGTAGTGGGGTTCTTCCCGGCCGTCTTATAGGTCTCGCTCTTTACTACCTGGCCGTTGGCGGCTATCACTGCCAGCTGCTTTATGGTTTTTTCACAGGCAATATGCAAAACGTCGCTGGTTGGATTCGGCAATACGGCAAATGTTCCTTCCGCCTTTACCTCAGCCACATTGGTAGCGGCTATCGCAGCGTTAACAGCGTTCTGTATTCCTGTCGCATCATTTGCCTGGCTGTTCTTTTTGTTGAAAAATACCTGGTGGTTCGGGCCGCCCATTACTATCACATGGGGCATACCTGTGCCCCCAAAGTCATTCTCATCTATCGGTACGCCATTGTTATCAAATACCGCCATGTTCAACAGGCTGCCTATGCTGTTGCCGGTTATCCACGCACTCAGGCTGCTGCAATTGCCACCAAAGTCGTCGGCTATATAATAACGCACTTTACCGGGATGTGAACCGGCAAAACCCTGCACAACGTCATAGGCTGTCGCGGCCGGCGCAATGCAGGTACCGCACGGCATCACCCAGACGAAAACGATCACATAGCCGGAATCGAGCTCGCTGAATAATGTATGACTTACAGAATTGCAATCTGTAGCCGTCCAGTTGGTAGCGGTGGTTTGCGCATAAGAGTTCGCGCATAGCATCACCGATAAGGCAAGTAAAACTCTTTTCATACAGAAAACTTTTTATATTTAAAGATAGCGTTTTTTCTATTTCAGCCAACTGGTTTCATTCCGGAACCGAAGGTCGGCTCTGAGCATGTCCACTATCATCAGCTTTTAAGGATTATTAAGTTTTGACCCTCTGCTTCGTATTGCGTTTATGCATTAATTTCATCTTATGGAATTCAGCATCGAAAACTCTGTTCCAATTCTCCGAAATACGCCCTCTGTGCTAAGGGCAATTACCAAAGACCTGCCCGGTGATTGGTTGTACAGCAACGAAGGCGGTGATACCTGGTCGGTGTACGATATCGTTGGTCACCTGCTGCATGGCGAACGTACCGACTGGATAGCACGACTGGAAAAAGTGCTGAGCGTGAACGATAAAGAATTTATTCCCTTCGACCGCTTCGCACAATTCACAGAGAGTAAAGACAAATCACTGGCACAATTGCTCGATGAATTTGACGAAGCCCGCAACAGGAACATCACTATACTGCTTATGAAAAACATTGGCCCGGAGCTGCACAACGAAGAAGGGATTCACCCTGCCTTCGGAAAAGTAAAACTATCGCAGCTACTCGCCACATGGACAGCTCACGATCTCGGCCACATAGGGCAGATAGCCCGCGTGATGGCTAAGCAATATAAAGGAGCCGTTGGCCCCTGGGTAGAATATTTAAGGATATTACAGTCTTGATCACAATAAAAACTCATTCCGTATGGCATACGATTGGAGCCGCTTCAGCCAGAAAGTAAGAATCAAAGTCCCCCTGCAAAAGGTCTACGATGCATGGACTACCCAAAAGGGTGTCGAATCATGGTTCCTGCGCATGGCACATTTCTCTACCGCCGATGGCCGCCTGCGCGCGCCTGACGAAACCATAGCAGTTGGCGACAACTACCACTGGCGCTGGCATGGCCACCCTGATACGGTAGAAGAATTTGGCTCCATATTAGAAGCTAACGGCAAAGACCGCCTCCGGTTCATCTTCGGCAAAGCCGGTGTGGTGACAGTTGACCTCAAAGACGAAAACGGCGCTACCATGATGCACATCACACAGGAAGATATCCCCACCGACGAAGAAAGCCGCGTACAATTCCATATCGGCTGCCAGACAGGCTGGACTTTCTACCGTGCCAATATCAAATGTGTATTAGAAGGCATCAGCGATGCCCGTAACAAAGGCTACAACGAAGAGCAGCTGGACTAACTAATTCACCCCAAACGCGGGGCGTATGCACTACAGGCTAAGTGTATCTTGTGAAACAATACTATACTATGAAAAAGCACCTTATCATCGCAGCTCTTCTTTTGCTTTCACTGCGTTCGCTTGCCTGCAGTTGCGATCCTGCTTATGCCTCACGCGGGTTCTGCCAGGTGATTGCTGAGTCTTACAACAGGCCAATGTTTTGCGTAGTGAAGCTGGAACTCCTGTCTTTTCATCATTGGGGCGTATATGCTAAAGTCCTCGACAACATTTACAATACAGCCAATGCAGACACGATCATCATCTGGGGCGACAACGGTGCGCTTTGCCGCCCGGGCCTGGCCACTACATTTTACGCAGGCGATATACTTATAATGGCCCTGGAGCAAACTGACCTCGCCGGTAACTTCATGAATCTTTCATTGCCCGACTATGAAACTCCTGACGACTATGTGTTACCGGGTTGCGGTGTCTACACGCTGTACTATCAAAACGGCATGGTAGTAGGAAGCTTTAATAACGGGACCGCCTTCGATTTTATACCTTACAATGACTTCGTTGCAGCAGTACAGAATTGCATCTCCTCTGCGGATGTTAAAACAATATCTGCACCAAAGTTCTGCCTGTCACCCAATCCCGCGGCCTCTGTAGTTCATATTTCAACTTCGGAAAAGATTCATCGAATAGAAATACTCAACAGCCTCGGACAATGTGTCCTGTCCGCACATCCTGCGCTGAAAGACTTCAATATCAACATCGAGGCGCTTCCCGCGGGTGTTTATACTATCGTACTATTTGCAGACGCCGGGCGACAAGTATTTCATCAAAAGCTCATAAAGCAATAAAAACAAAACCACTCCTGGTTGGGAGTGGCTGATTTATCATGGTTGTCTTCGACTCTGAAAGGATCGAGGATATTATAGGGGCAATACCATATAAAAATCCTTCGGTATCATACTCTTGTCGTACTCAATTTTTATCGGGCCCGTGTGGCGTTTACCTGTTTTGCCGTTTGCTGCCAGCAGCTGCGACATATCTTCGGTTACACATTGCGGCACCTCTGTTATTTTCTTGTTCATCCAGTAGGCAGACTTCATATAGTCTTTCTGCGGGTAGTAGATAAAGAGGCAGGTTCCATCCTTTATAGTATTGATGATCGGTTGGGCCAGTTCGTTCGAAACTGCAGGGCAGCCCCAGCTACGCCCTAAACGCTCATTACCCGCTATAAACTTCTTGTTCACGTAGTCGGCGCCGTGCACTACTATGGCGCGGTCATAAGCATTATGGTTAAAGCCCTGGTCTTTGCCATGCAAGTGCAGTGAGTTTCCATGCTGGCCTACATAGGTATCCCCGGTAACATAAAAACCAAGACTGCTCTGGTGCGACTCAAAATTGTTAGAAAACTTCCTGGCAAACTCCTCACCGGTGTTAGCGCCGTGGGCCACATAGGTATTGAAAAGAATCTTGCGCGCTTTCAGGTCTATGATCCACATGCGGTTGTTATTAGATGACTGGGTAAAATCGCAGACGGTAAGTATTTCCTTATCGGAGCTCAGCTCTCCTGCTTCGCGCAGGTTGACATAGCCCCTGTAAGCTTTTTCGAAAATATCGTACGAAAGCTTGTTCTTCCTGTTAAAATCGATCTGCCTGTAGAGCTTCTTAATATACTTGTTTAAGACAGCCTCAGGGGAACTTGACATTTCCATTTCCATTTCCACTTCCACTGCCATTTCTCCGCCATTTGCACGCGCATCACCTCCTAAGCCGGTCATCAGGCACACGGCTAAGCACAACATTATCATTTGCCTCATTCTCTTCACGATATTAAAATAATAAAATTTCCTGGAAACATTACAAAGGTACGTTATGATAGCTGCCGCGCAAACACTACAATAGGGCTTTAACGTGCATTTAACCCAATTTAATTGAATATGACATACGGCCGACAAAGCACTATCAGCCTCAGTTATGACACAATAGTTTATACATATTATCGATCCGAGGACGTTCCTTAGTACCCCTATTTTTCCGTAGCTTTGGCCGTCTTAAAATTTTTCACTTTCTATGAAAGAAGTATATATCGTATCTGCCGTGCGCACCCCTATGGGAAGCTGGGGCGGATCGCTAAAGGATTTTTCCGCAACACAATTGGGCGCGGTAGCTATTAAAGGCGCCATCGAAAGGGCCGGCATCGCCGCCACTGAAGTTAACGAGGTACTGATGGGCTGTGTGCTCCAGGCCAACCTGGGCCAGGCTCCCGCGCGCCAGGCAGCACGCTTTGCAGGTGTTCCTGATAATGTTCCTTGTACTACGGTGAATAAGGTTTGCGCTTCAGGTATGAAGGCTATAATGCAGGGTGCTCAGTCTATCATGCTGGGAGATGCCGATGTAGTGGTAGCAGGCGGTATGGAGAGCATGAGCAATGTGCCTTTCTACAACGAAAAGCTCCGCTGGGGAAGCAAGTATGGCAATATCACTCTTATAGATGGCCTTGCAAAAGACGGTCTTACCGATGTGTATCACAACTATGCAATGGGTAATGCTGCCGAGCTTTGTGCAAGCGAATGCAAGATCAGCCGTGAAGATCAGGATGCCTTCGCTATCGAAAGCTACAAGCGCAGCCAGGCAGCACAAACCGCCGGCAAATTTGACAACGAAATAGTTCCTGTAGAAATACCGCAGAAGAAAGGTGATGCCATCAAATTCGCTAAGGATGAAGAGCCGTGGAATGTGAAGTTTGAAAAAATACCTGAGCTGCGTCCTGCCTTCACCAAAGATGGTACCGTAACTGCTGCCAATGCAAGCACTATGAATGATGGCGCTGCCGCACTGGTACTTATGAGCAAGGAAAAAGCTGAAGCCCTCGGTATAAAGCCGATCGCTAAAATAAAAGGCTATGCCGATGCTGAACAAGCTCCTGAATGGTTCACTACTACTCCGTCACTGGCTGTGCCAAAGGCTGTTGAAAAAGCCGGCCTTAAGATGGAGGACATCAACTACTTTGAACTGAACGAAGCTTTCAGTGTAGTAGGTATAGTGAACACTCAGAAGATGAACCTCGATGCGAGTAAAGTGAATGTAAATGGTGGTGCTGTAGCACTGGGTCACCCGCTGGGTGCCAGCGGTGCGCGTATCATCGTTACACTTCTGAGCGTGTTGGGTCAGAACAACGCTAAATACGGCGCTGCAGGTATCTGCAACGGCGGCGGCGGCGCAAGTGCTGTGGTGATAGAGAAACTGTAATTGAACGTTAATTTATAGAGAAGCCCTCCTTGTCCACCAGGGAGGGTTTCTTATTTTATCTCAGATACCACCTTTCACTTATCAACTTATCACCGTAACTTTCATTTATGAGGTGGCTCATCATACTTTGTTCCTTACTGCTCACAGGCACAGTTGGTCATTGTGCAGAAGGCAATATCGACAGCCTCTTCCGTGCCCTGAACAAAGGCGAGGTATCTATTAGCGAACGTCCGCTTTCATTCTCAAATTTCAGCACCACTCAGAGTGCTGATACCACCTGCTATGTAGTAGGCGACAATATCGAGAAGGTATTTATTGCTTACTGCCAGGTAAAGATCGACAACTACGCCGTTGATCTTTTGCAGGTGAACGGACGGTACAACAATCTTTTTGCTCTTCCTGAATACGATCAGCTATTGGATATGTATGTAGAGGAGGCTTTACTTTACCATATCCGTACCAGGGAGAGACGATATGTATGCATTACAGCCCGGGCTACCAACCACAGGGGCGGAAGAGAAAAAGTAAGCAGTTTTGTTTTACTCGATATCACAGATCCCGGCAGGATAAGAGTGGGACAGTTGCTAAGCCACTTTTCCAGCATCTACTCATTCGGCGACTTTAACAATGACGGCGAGCTTGATTTTATAAAAGTAAAACCCGCAACACGCGGCGAGAACGGCTTTGTAGCCGAGGCCTGCAACCTTGATGGCGACAAGATCAAAACAGGATCAAAAAAAGGCTATTCACTATCAATGAATGTTACCAACGGCATAGCAACTATCTCAAAAAGCAACTGGTTTCTATAACCTATCTACTTATCAACCTTTCAACTCACCACCCTATCAATCTGTCAACTTATCAACCTATCAACTTATTAACCTACCTCCCTTCCATTTCCACCAGCCTTTCAAGTACGGTAAACACTATCGGGCACGAAGTAGCATTTTTCAGGGTCAGATTCACGCGCTTCAGCAGCACATCTTCATCAGTGTAAGGATATCGTTGGCAATCACTGGGGCGATCTTCATAAATATTGCAGGTATTGTCTGACGCAAGGAACGGACATGGTTTCGTTTGGGTAACATAGTCGTTCTCTTCATCGAGCCGGAGATACTGATGTACCAGTTCGCCCTCCTTCATACGCAGGCGTTTGGCTATGCGTTTTATGTCTGGTTGCTTAAAGCGGGGGGAATAATTCTTGCAGCAATTGGCACACCCCAGGCAATCTATCTTGCTAAAGGTTTCCTCATGCAGATCAGGCAGGGCCTTCAGTATCTTGTTCTTGTTGCCCTTCTCCAGCAGGCGCTTATACACCTTCTGGTTTTCCTTCGCCGTCTTTTCCCAATTTGCCTGCATGGACCACTGAATTAAAAGATAACCGCAAAGTTCGCAGAGTTTTCGCAAAGTTTCGCAAAGCCCTTTGGGTTTGATTTACGGCAGCAATTTTCATATCTCCACATTAAAATTGAGTGATTGAGCTATTCCGCAATTGAGAATTATCAGAGGTTCATCTTCTCCATTATCCTTTCCAGGTCGGAGTCATTATAGAACTCTATAGTGATAGCACCTTTGCCATTCTTCTTCCTGTCCATTTTCACTTTGGTACTGAAGTGAGAAGCCATATTATCTTCTATACGCTTATACGCAGGAGGCAACTTACCATTCGCCGCCGATGAAGCTTCTTTGCTGGGAACTTTCTGCTCACCGCTTACCATGTTCTTCACCAGCTGCTCGGTCTGCCTTACGGAGAGGCCTTTTTCAGTCACCTCGCGGTATACATACAGTTGCTGATCCACTTGCTCCAGGCCTATTATGGCGCGGGCATGTCCCATGCTTAGTTTACTGTCGCGCACTGCTTTCTGTATATCAGGGGGTAATTTCAGCAGGCGTATGTAGTTGGTAACAGTGCTGCGGTCTTTCTTCATTCGCTCAGCCACCTCTTCCTGCGTCATGCTGCATTCGTCCATCAGGCGCTTGTAGCTCAGGGCTACTTCCATCGCGTTCAGGTTCTCGCGCTGCAGGTTTTCCAGCAGGGCCATTTCCAGCATTTGCTGGTCGTCGGCAGTGCGTATGTAGGCAGGTATATCTTTCAGCCCGGCTATTTTCGATGCCCTCAGGCGTCGCTCACCGGAGATAAGCTGGTACGTATTACCCAGCTTCACTACTGTTATAGGTTGAATGATGTCGTGCAGCTTTATGCTCTCAGCCAGTTCGTTCAGCGCTGTTTCGTCAAAATCATGACGGGGCTGCATAGGGTTCACTTCTATCTGTTCCAGCGGTATCCTCATTATGCCGCTCGCTACTGCCTTTTCTCCCGTAACCGCAGGCACGCCTTGCGCCGGACTGCTTGCTTTCAGCTCCTCGTCTATATTATTCAGCAGGGCACGGATGCCCTTTCCTAATGCTTGCTTCTTATTGGTCTGAGACATGCTCGTCGGTTTCAAATATTCTGTCCTCGTTCTTTATCCTTGTGAGGTCGTTCTTCTGTAGTATTTCCTTGGCCAGGTTCAGGTAGTTGATAGCACCCGTGCTGTCTGCGTCATACAGCAGCGCAGGCTTACCGAAGCTCGGCGCCTCACCCAGCCTTGTATTTCTGTGTACTATAGTATTGAAGACCAGGTCTTCAAAATGGTTCTTTATCTCTTCTACCACCTGGTTGCTCAGGCGCAGGCGACCATCATACATGGTCATCAGTATGCCTTCTATCTGCAGGTCGGTGTTGATGCGTGTCTGTACTATTTTAATCGTGTTCAGCAGCTTACCCAGACCTTCCAGGGCAAAATACTCGCACTGCACCGGTATCACCACGCTGTCGGCAGCAGTAAGCGCATTTACGGTAATAAGACCAAGCGATGGTGAGCAGTCAATGATGATGAAGTCGAACTGCTCTTTCAGTTCCTCCATTGCCTTGCGCATTATGTGCTCCCGGCTGGGGTGGTGTATCAGTTCTATTTCCGCACCCACCAGGTCCAGGTGTGAGGGTATCAGGTACAGGTTGGGCGTTTCTGTTTCCAGTATCACCTGGGCCACCGGCGTCTCGTTCACCATGCAGTCGTAGAGGCTCACCTGTATGTTCTTCAGGTCAAAGCCATTACCTGTGGTGCTGTTGGCCTGTGGGTCGCCATCCACCAGCAGTGTTTTGTATTCCAGTACGGCCAGGCTGGCCGCCAGGTTTATCGCTGTGGTTGTTTTCCCTACCCCGCCTTTCTGGTTCGCTATTGCTATTACTTTAGCCATATTTCTTGTCTCCCCTATGTTGTTTAAGGTACGCAATTTTCACCCGAAACTTACGTAAATTAAAGAGCCACAAGGATATATATTTTATAAACTAATTGTTTCCCCTATTTCAGGCAGTATCAGCTCCAATCCGGCCGCGCTGAACAGCTGCTTTGTCTTATCATGATCTATTTTAATATATCCGAATGTATCATAATGCACGCCCACGATCTTTTTGCACTGTATAAATTCGGCCGCTATAGTGGCATCCTCTGCATTCATGGTAAAGTTACCACCAATTGGCAGAATAGCGAAATCAACCTTTGCATACCGCGGTATCAGCTGCATTTCCATGCTGAGGCAGGTATCACCGGCAAAGTAGAAATTACCCTCGGCTGTCTTCAGCAGCCAGCCGGCAGGGTTGCCACCGTAGCTGCCGTCCGGCAGACCCGCACTATGCCAGGCCGGAACCATCCGCGCGTTGCCGAACTCGAAATCAAAAGCGCCGTAGTTCATTCCGTGGGCGTTCTCTATACCCTGCGCCTGAGCCCAAACTATAGTCTCGTACATACCTATCACTTTTGCCCCGGTGCGCTTAGCTATACTCACCAGGTCGGCCACATGGTCGCCATGACCGTGACTCAACAGTATATAGTCAGCCTCAATGCTGTTAACATCTATATCCTTGGCCAGCTCATTACCCGTAATAAAAGGATCAAAAAGCAGCTTCTTGCCACCCACCTCCACGCAAAAGCAGGAGTGTCCGTAAAAACTAAATTTCATATGATCCGTGTATAGTGGAGAACAAATTTAACTTCCGCGGGGGA
>CAMPKR010000069.1 GCA_946887345.1 uncultured Bacteroidota bacterium
CGCATACCTATGCAAATGGGTATCTCTAAGCTTCCATCGCTGAACGGCTTCTGGACACAGGACTTTGATATACCGAGAAACATTAAACCCGTAGAAGAAATATACAACGGCAAGAAGTACCAGGTATTCCTGCTTAAAAAATCGGCACTCTTCCCGCAACAGACAGGAACGCTGGAGCTGGACCCTGCCGAAGCAGAGGGCGTAGCCCGCGTGATGCAGATGGTGAAACAGAGAAGCCCCTTTGCCGACTTCTTTGACGACCCTGCAGTGCAACAGGCATTCGGCGGCAGCCTGATGATGAACGATCCGTTCTTTAACGATGAGATGTTTTCCTCTTATGCTTACAGGGATGTGCCTGTAAAAGTGAAGAGCGCACCGGTGAAAATAACCGTAGAGGCCGCACCAGAAGAAGGCAAGCCTGAAAACTACGGCGGTGCGGTAGGTAACTTTACCATAGGCGCCAAGATGGATAAGTGCAGCTTTACTACCGATGACGTAGCTAACCTGAGAGTGACTATTACAGGCAGCGGTAACCTGAAACTGATACAGGCACCTGTACTGAACCTGCCGAACGGGCTGGAGCATTTTGACCCCCAGGCACTGGATACTATTACAGGCCGCAGCAATGTAATCTCGGGTTCTAAGATCATTACCTATGCCATCTCTGCCCGCACGCCGGGAGACTATACCATACCGTCGATACCGTTCTCGTATTACAATCCGCAGACCAAGGCCTATGTGATACTAAGCACCCAGCCGATAGCACTGCATATAAAACCAGGCAAGAACTACTCACCTGCACTGGCTAAGGCAGGCGGACTGAAAGACATACATAACATACATACCAAACCGCTTGGTTCGCTAAGCTTTGCCGGTAAGCCGCTACTGTTTTCTGCGGGCTACTGGTCTATGTACGCGCTGCCGCTGCTGGCATTTGTGGGCATCGCCTTCTACCGCCGCCGCGAGGATGAGCTAAGCAAAGACATGGTGCAGTTCAAGAGCAGGAAGGCTAACAAGATAGCCCTGAAGCGACTGGCAACAGCGCAGAAGCTGCTGCAACAGAAAGCCCAGACACCATTCTACGAAGAAGTGTCTAAAGCGATATGGCTATACCTGAGCGATAAACTGAATATTCCGCTTTCTACACTATCGAAAGAAAGTGCCCAATATGCACTTTCTACCAAAAAAGTTCCTGAAGACTTGCAACAAAGAATGGAACGTGTAATTTCGGACTGCGAAACAGCCCTGTATGCACCAATGGGTGGTTCGCAACAGATGACCAATACCTACCGTGAAGCCGTAGGCATTATCAGCGGGCTGGAAGAAACTTTTAATTCATGATCAGACGGTTGCTCTTAGTAGCGGCGATTTTATTCTTCAATATAAATGCAGAGGCCTCCCCTCATGACAAGTGGTGGGAAGCGGGTAACCGTTTCTATAGCCAGAAGCAGTATGACAGTGCGGCCTTTTACTTTGAAAAGATAGCTGCCCTGAAACCCGATGATGCAGCGGTATATTATAATCTTGGCAACACCTACTACAGGCTAAACAAAGTAGGCCTTGCAGTTCTGAACTATGAGCGTGCGCTGAGAATATCTCCCAACCATAAGGAAGCTAATGATAACCTTGTGCTCACACAGAGCAGGATACCTAACAGGGTGCTGCAGGTGCGGGACATCTTTTTTGTGCGCTGGTGGAAATCGCTGACGGCCCCTGCTACCACCACGTTCTGGTCGGTACTGAGCCTGGTACTGTTCCTGGGTATTATAGGCATATCGCTGATGAAGGTGCTGGGAAAGCTGCAGCAACCGGGCAGGATAAACCTGGGGCTTGGCGTGCTCTGGCTGCTGGCCCTGGTACTGGCTTTTTCCTCTACCCGGCATAAGACGGAAGAAACGGCCGTAGTAATGCTGGATGGCACCAGCCTGATGAGCGGCAACCGCCAGGGTAAAATACTGGGCACCATTCCCGAAGGCACCACTGTAGAAATAGAGGCACAAGAACAGGGAATGGTGGAAATAAGCCTGAGCGATGGCCGCAAAGGCTGGGTGGAGAAAACAGCCCTGGTGAAAATTTAGCATCTCCCTTTTTTTTCGTTGGTTTGCAGCATGACGTCGTATTGGGTAAAAACACCCTGGTGGGTAAAAAAATTCTTCTCGGCAGAGCTCATCTGGAGCATGCCTGTAGAAGAAAGGCCTGCGGTGTACCTTAGCTTTGACGACGGCCCACACCCCAGCGCTACTGACTTTGCCCTGGATCAGTTGGACAAGTATGATGCAAAGGCTACCTTCTTCTGCATAGGGAAAAATGTAGAAGAGCATAGTGCAGTATATGAGAGAATAAAAAGCAAAGGGCATGTGGTGGGCAACCATACCCATAACCACATGAACGGCTGGAAGACGAACCTGGCAAGCTATGTGACTAATGTGTTTAGAGCCGGGAAGCTCATAGACAGTAAAGCCTTTCGCCCGCCCTACGGAAGAATAACGCTAACGCAGGTGAAAGCCCTGCGTCGCGGCAACCGCAACTGGAAGATATATATGTGGGATGTGCTGAGCGGAGACTTTGATACTGACATAGACGGAGAAAAATGCGCAGAGAACGTAATTGCTAATATAGAGCCGGGATCGATAGTGGTGTTTCATGATAGTGACAAAGCGTGGGAACGAATGAGCTATGCGCTGCCGCTGGTATTGGAACACTGCAAAAAGATGAACTGGCAAATGAAAGCCCTGCCACAATAATGTATATAGACACACATACCCACCTCTACGATGAGCAACTGATGGCGGAAGAAGATGCCATGATACAAAGAGCGCTGGATGCAGGCGTACACAAAATGTATATGCCCAACTGCGACAGCAGCACTATAGAAGCGATGATGCACCTGGCAAGGAAGTTCCCGGAGAATTGCCTGCCCATGATGGGGCTCCATCCTACCTATGTAAAAGATAACTACAACGAGGAGTTGGCGATAGTGGAAGAATGGCTGGCGAAGGAAAAATTCTACGCAGTAGGCGAGATAGGGATAGACAAGTATTGGGACCTTACATACCTGCCGCAGCAGATAGAAGTATTTGAAAAACAGATAGACCTGGCGCTACAATACGATCTGCCGATAGTGATACATAGCAGGGAAGCTACACAAGACTGTATAGATGTAGTGCAGAAAAAACAGAACGGAAGGCTGAAAGGTATCTTTCATTGCTTCGGGGGAACGCTTAATGAGGCTAAGCAAATAATAGATCTCGGGATGTACCTTGGGATAGGTGGTGTTGTGACTTTTAAGAAAAGCAGCCTGCCGGAAGTACTGAAAGAAACAGGCCTCAGTAATGTAGTACTGGAAACTGACGCTCCATACCTTGCCCCCGTACCCTACCGCGGCAAACGCAATGAAAGCAGCTACATACCGCTGATAGCAGAAAAGCTGGGTGATGTGTTTGGCCTGGGCAAGGAAGAAATAGGCCGCATAAGCACTGAAAATGCGCTGAAAATATTCCCGAACTAAAGGAGAATTTATGTAATTTCGCCCCTCTTACGGAGAGATGCTCGAGTGGTTGAAGAGGCACGCCTGGAAAGTGTGTGTATCTGTCAAAGGGTACCGAGGGTTCGAATCCCTCTCTCTCCGCAGATGACAAAAAGCGCTGATTTGCAGCGCTTTTTTTGTTAGTCAATCAGACTGCATTGGCTTATCACAAAAAAAACAATCCACACAATAAAACATATACCCAAACGCTTACAAGTGCTTCCCCCAGTTTCCGATTAGTTTACTAGCTAAATTGTTAAAGTGCCCTTCCAGACGTTTTTATTCCGTTTGTGATCGTACAACTTTGATAGCTTTGCCCAGTTCTGAGAAAACAACGCAATAAAAGGTAAAACATGGAACACATCATAGCTTTAGCAACCCTGATTCTCCTGGAAGTTGTTTTAGGGATAGACAATATCATTTTTATCTCTATTGTCACCTCCCGCTTACCGCAGCATCAGCAAAAAAAGGGAAGGCGCATAGGTCTGTTGCTTGCTATGGTGATGCGCTTGCTGCTGATGACTATAATTTCGTTCATCCTAAAGCAGCAGGGAAGTCTTTTCAGTGTTTTTTCGATGGACATCTCCGGTAAAGACCTGATCCTGATAGCCGGCGGATTGTTCCTGTTGTACAAAAGCTCGAAAGAAATTCACCACAAAATGGAAGGAGAATCGGGCGATACTATGCAACAGATGAAGGCAACTACTTTCGGTGGTGTCCTGCTTCAAATCCTTGTCCTTGACCTGGTGTTTTCTATAGACAGTATTATAACCGCTGTAGGCATGGTAGATGCACTATGGATAATGTATACAGCCGTTGTGGTAAGCGTGGGCGTAATGCTGTTTGCTGCTGAACCTATCAGCAATTTTGTAAACAAGCATCCATCATTCAAAATACTTGCATTGAGTTTCCTGTTGCTGATAGGCGTCTCGCTGATTGCCGAGGGACTGGAGTTCCATATACCGAAGGGATACATTTATTTTTCAATGGCTTTCGCAATGCTGGTGAATGTAATTCAACTGCGGACTAACAGAACTAAGGAAAGCCCTGTGCAGACACATGAGCACTATCTACCTGCCGAAAACCAGGAAATGAAAGATATACTATAGTGTCACAAAAGCGTCTCTGAGCGACCATCTTTTAACAACTCGTGTTTGAAATAGTTCATAACTTAGAGAACAATGACTTCGGTACAGCATATATACAAAACAGCTTTCAAAGCCCTAAAAAAAGGGGGAAATGTGGTTGTGCATAGTTGGTATCCAAATCACTTCCACTGCTTTTGCCATAAGCTATATTACCTGTCCAACTTTAAGGACTTTAATACCCTGGCCCCGGACTAAATAACAGATCCGGGGACTACTTCGGTATAATCCTTTTTTCATTTAAAAATTTGATAGTTATGCTACGAAACCTGTACAAGGTTTCGGCAAGAGCTATTATACTTTGTGTTCTGCTGGGCCTTAGTATAGTGCTTTTAGCCGCGGCCTTGCTTTCTGATGATACCGGTCTTTTAGCCGCCTTATCTGTAGGCGCGTCCTTGTTCGGACTTTCAATATCCGGTATTGACTACAACAAACACGATTCTCAATAATAAAACCACGACATATGAACATCAATGAATCAAACCCGGTAATACTTACCGACGAGGATTACAAATTACTTATGCCCTATGCAGAGAAATTACCGGGCAAAAACGAAGAAATGTCACTTGCTACCGAGCTGAAACGTGCAATCATTGTCAACAAAGATGCATTTCCACAGCATGGCATCAGGCTAAATTCGCAGGTATCTGTTTTGGATATTGATACGCAAAGAGTATTTGAGTTTATGATAGTGATGCCTGAAAATGCGGATATAAAGCAGAACAAAATTTCTGTGCTTGCGCCGATGGGTGCAGCCCTGATAGGCTTCAGAAAATCGGAGGAAGTAAAGTGGAGAATGCCCGCGGGTTTGAAGCACTTTCGCATAATGGACGTTACTAACCAGGCCTGATAAGACGCTAATACCTGCGAACAACAAAGCTGCAAACTGCAGCTTTGTTGTTTATTAAATAGTAGCCTTGCAATTAAGTCCCGGTTTCTGAGCCGTCTTTATCATGCGTTGTTTCTGCGGGTACCGGCAAGACAATCAACCGCTTCTTCCGCCCTTTCAACATCTTGACAAGGACAGGAGCAGTTGTAATTACCACTATGCCGATGATTATCTTCTCCAAATTCTCCTTTGCCCAGGTGTTCTCGCCAAGCAGATAGCCGGCCGTTAAAATACTACCGGCCCAGGCTAATGAACCTACAATATTGTAGAATGAAAATTTCCGCGGATTCATCTTCACCACGCCCGCTATTATGGGAGCAAATGTCCGCACGATAGGCAGAAAGCGCGCCAGCACTATCGCACCTCCACCTTTCTTATCATAAAATTCTCTCGCCTGGTGTAAATGCCGCTTTTTGAACAACCAGGTATCCCTGCGGGAGAAGAGCATGTCCCCTGACCTTTTGCCGAACCAGTAGCCTACGTAATTGCCCAGTATTCCTGCGGTGGAAATTACCCCGATCCAATATACCAGGTTAACCACAGATGTGTCAAAAGGCAGCAAAGCGTTGGCTATCATCATACCTGCTATGAAAAGCAAAGTATCGCCCGGAAGAAAGAAACCGATAAAGAGCCCTGTTTCGGCAAATACGATGAGGGCTACAAAGTACAGGCCTCCGTATTGCATCAGCCAGTCAGGGTTTGTTAGATTTTGAAGTATTTCAAACATAATAATTACTATTTTTTTGCCATCCTCCCCTGAATGGCCGATTACTCTCTATTATCTCGTTAGTCAAAGTCGAAGAGATCTCCGAGGAAGGATTTCTTTTTATATGGCCTGCCATACTGATCGTACTTTTTCCTGTCACCGTCATACTCTTTATCACGGTAGTTTCCCGGAGCTTCCTTTGTTATATCAGGCTTGGACGCAGCGTATTCAAGCATTTTATCCAGTTCGCCCTTGTCAAGCCATACACCACGGCAAGCCGGGCAGTAATCTATCTCTATGCTGTTTCGTTCAGTCATCAGCAAGGTCTCATTACAATTAGGACATTTCATATTCATTATTTTTTTTGTTTTTAGTATCCGGCGAGCTGCCTGGCGGCTACCTCCCGGCTTTTCGATTCTACCTCCAGGCCAGCAAATGCGTGCAAATGAGAGCACAATCCAAATGCGGAATCAACTCTTTAGCTGATGGATGAATAAAAAACTCGTCCCCAACTGAAGAAGGCAGGGAAATGGAAGAGATTATGCTATCGCTAATCAGAAGGGAGTGTAACGAAAGAGGAATCCGTAATACTCCGGCTTTAGTGCATCCAGCACCTGCGAGAAATGATGCAGGCCGTGAGAGGGGTTATATAAATAAGCTGAGGCTGAAAAAAGGCTAACAAATTTTCTATAAAGAACTTTTGCCTTCACTTTTGTGCGCTGATGCAGGGAAAAACTATGGGCAGAGGGGCCTTGCTTTGCTATTTCAGGTATGTCTTCTGTTGCGGGATATGAATGTCTTTCCAGCTCTGTGCCGGACGGAGCAATGTAGTATTCATCACCGGCTGATAATAATGACAGTGAAATTATACCCAATATGACAAAGGCTGCCGTGAACCTACGAGAAATAAAAGTAAATGCGGTGCCGGCAGACGTCATTGCAAGAGATAATTGGAGTTGCAGCAAAATTAAGGCTATTAGGTTTTACAAAAGTTAATGATTGTTTAAAGTCAAGAAAATATTGAATGTTATCTTTTATTATCCCAACGGTTCAAATTGTGCATGTTCATAATTCAGCACGGTATAGTTTTATAATGTACCTGGCATTACAAATGCTAGCGTATGACATCGTTATTCCCGGTAGAGCCGGTATTTCCTGAAGGGTTTCAGTACTATGCGGACTTCCTGAGTGAAGCTGAAGAGATGGAGTTGGCAGAGGCTGTCGCCAAACTGGAACTGCATATGCTGATATTCCAGGGTTTTGAAGCAAAACGCAAGGTGGAGAGTTATGGATACAATTATCATTTTGACAGCCGCACCGTAACCAAAGGTAAAGACGTACCGGAAGCCCTGCAATTCCTGGTAGCGAAGGTTGCCATCTTCCTTTCAATGCCCGCTGAAGATTTTGAACAACTACTTGTTACCGAATATCCACCGGGCTCCGTTATTAACTGGCATAGGGATGCCCCGCCATTTGATGTTATTGCAGGCGTATCGCTTTTATCCGACTGCAAGTTTAAGCTGCGGCCGTATGACAGAGCTGCGCGTGAAGGAAGGAAATCTACTATTTCGCTGGATGTGAAAAGACGGTCCTTATACATAATAAAGGGTGAATCGCGGGAAAGCTGGGAGCATAGTATTGCGCCGGTAGCGGAAACACGATATTCAATTACCCTGAGATCATTGAGAAAGTAAGTGACTTACTTAAGTGACTTGAGCTTTTTCAGCACTTTAGGCAGATTGATACCTTTGCCCAAAACAGGCTTAAAAATATCTCCTTCCCTTTTTACACGCTCTACCGCATTGAAGATAGTAAAGTTTTTCATTTTAAGACCGGGCTTAACTTCCTCCCAGTGAAGGGGCATTGATACCGTAGCGCCCGGCTTGGGCCTGAGGGAATACGGCGCCGCCAATGTTGCCTGCGGGCGATTTTGAAGAAAGTCGACGTACATTCTGCCGCCGCGTTTGGAAACCTGCCTTTCAATGCTGGTAAATTTTGAAGTTTGAGCATGGACAATTTGTGCAATAGCCCGTCCGAACTCCTTACTATCTTCGTAAGTATATTTAGCTCCGAATGGTATGTAAATATGCATGCCCGTGGAACCCGAAGTTTTGCAATAGCAAGGCACGTTGAGCGCTGTAAGTACTTCGTGGGTTACCTGTGCTGCTTTGATCACCTGGTTAAATGTATTTTCAGCAGGATCAAGGTCGATTATGCACCAGTCCGGATTGTCCGGCTTATTGACTGTGCTCGACCAGGGATTCATTTCTATACAGCCCAGGGATGCCATATAAAGCAAGGTCGCCTCATCGTTGCAGACTAAAAACTCTTTATCCCTGCCGTCGGTTTCACTATGGTAAGGAAAGGTTGCCATCCAATCTGGCACTTTACCTTTTACATTCTTTTGATAGAAGCTCTCACCATCGATACCGTTGGGATGGCGGTTGAGGGATTGAGGGCGGTCCTTAAGATAATGCAGCATATAGGGAGCGATCTGGTAATAGTAATTGAGCATATCACGCTTAGTGACCCTTTCTTTTGGCCAGTATGTCTTGCTAAGGTTAGTGAATTTCAACTCGTGACCGCCAACTTCGCGTACCTGGGTTTCATCCGTGGGGTTGAGCAGTGTTTTCCTGTCCCTGCTTTTCGCGGGAGCTATCAGCTTCTTTGCCTTCTTTACGATCTTCTCAGTTGGCTTTCCGGCTTCAAGAGTAACCTGTGAAGCTTTTTTATCCATGCGCATTCCTTTGAAGGATGGATGGCGCATAACACCGTCGGAAGTCAGCTCTGTATAGCTGACTTCGCAGATCAATTTGGGCTGTAAAAATGTAGCTGTGGCCCGGGGCGGATTGGGCCGGAAACGCGAAGCCTTGTTGATATCAGGATGCTCAGTGAAGGGTACCTTATTGGTGATCAGGGGCCGGAAGATATCCATCATTTCCTTTTGAGTCCTGATATTGAAGCCTGTGCCGATCTTACCCGTGTAAACCAGTTTGCCTTTTTCGAATACTCCGACTAGTAGAGAACTAAACGGTTTGTTGGAACCTTCGTTCTGAGTGAAACCGCCGATGACGACCTCCTGTCTTTTATTGGCTTTTATCTTTAGCCAGTCTTTGGTTCTTTCGTTAACCAGGTAGGGACTGTCTGTCTTCTTTGCCATTATACCTTCAAGACCCATATTGAGCGCTGCTTTGTAGAAGTCAAGACCAGAAGCTTCGTAGGTTTGGCTGAGGCGGATGTTTTCCAGCTTCGGCATTTGGGATTCAAGTATTTCGCGGCGCCGGTAGAGGGGCAGGCGGGTTAAATCTTTTCCATTGAGCCAAAGGATATCGAAGACATAGAACAGCAAATGACCATCCGCCTCGCTGCGCCAGTTTTGCAAGGCACCAAAGTTTGCCTTGCCATCATCATCTATCACTACGATCTCTCCGTCTACTATGGCGTGAATATTCCATTTTTTGATAGACTCATATATGGGATAGAACTGCTCGTTGAAGTATTTATCGTTCGGTGATCTTTAATCGAAGTCCTTTTTATTCATATACGACAGG
>CAMPKR010000070.1 GCA_946887345.1 uncultured Bacteroidota bacterium
GACTTACACCGCCGGATGACAAAAGTGGAGTGCTGCAGGACGTGCACTGGTCGCACGGCAGCTTTGGATATTTTCCTACTTATTCCCTGGGCAGTTTTTACGCCGCACAGTTCTTTGAACAGGGGCAAAAGGAAGTGCCGGGACTTGCGGAAGGAATAGAGCAGGGCAATATGCAGCCATTACTGGAATGGTTGCGTGAAAAAGTACATGTGCATGGAAGAAAATACAGGTCTCACGAACTCTGCAAACTGGTGACAGGCAGGGGACTAGACTTTTCATCCTTTATGCGCTATGCAGAAAACAAGTATTCAGGCATATATGCTTTATAGTGTCAACCGCAATAAGAAGACATACTGAACCACTGGAGCCGACCGAGCTTTCTTTCCTTGTGGAAAAAGAACACAAGGATAAAAGAGTTTATTACAAAATTTTCCGGCTCCTGATGTTCGGAAGCTTTCTTTTTCCTTTCATCGGTTCCTGGTACCGCGCTTTTGAGGGCGCACCAAATGCGTTTTCAGCAACGCGCTTTTTTGTGAGCACTGCCATCTTGCTCGGAGTGTCTACTACTGCCATGTGGCTTGCTTATCGCGTTAATCTTGGCAAGGTACACGCCGACCTTCGTGACCGGACAAAAACCATAGAAACAGCGCACATCACACGCAAGCAGTACATGCACCGGAGCGACGCTTATTACTTCTATATTGACTCTCCTAATAAGATGAGTATACAGGTGACCAATGAAGACTACCAGCGCCTGGATATGGGAGATGAGGTGAATATTGAATATTACACCCACTCCAAGCTGTATATCGACTATTTCTAAGTTCTCACCAGCACTTTTTTTCCTCTGCTGCAATTTATATATTGTACAACCGTTTACTTTGTATCATGAAGCAGATAGCTGCCCTCTTTTTAGCATTTTTACCATTTTCTTGTTTTGGCCAGGCATATTGGCAACAGCAAGTCAATACCCGGATCGATGTCAGTCTTGATGACAAAGAGCATATCCTGAACGGCGAGATCACAATAGACTACACCAATAATTCTCCCGACACCCTGAACTATATCTACATCCATCTATGGCCCAATGCCTATATGCACGACCGCACTGCGTTTGCCGGGCAAATGGCTGAAAACAAAGAAACAGAGTTTTACTTCTCTAAAGCATCAAAGCGTGGAAATATATCCGAGCTGGCTTTTGTTGTAGATGGTAAGTCTGTGGAATTTTATTCAGCTCAGAATATTCCGGATGTGGCCCGCATTGATCTGCCGCGTCCACTACCGCCTTCGGGTAAAACAACTATTGGTACTCCTTTTAAAGTGAAGATACCCGAGGTCTTTTCCCGCCTTGGACATACCAGGCAAGCGTATTTTATTTCCCAGTGGTTTCCAAAGCCTGCGGTTTATGATAAAAAAGGCTGGCATCCTATGCCCTACCTCAACTACGGTGAGTTTTACAGCGAGATAGGTTCTTACGACGTGCGGATAACGCTCCCAAAGAACTACGTGGTAATGGCCACCGGCAATTGTCTTGATGCTTCGGAGAATGCGTGGCTGGACGAGCTATCTGCAAAGGCATTTCCTTCCGATACCCTATATAAAAAGAGCTGGCCCGAAAGCAGCACCGAAACCAAGACGCTCAATTTCCATGAAGACAATGTGCACGACTTCGCCTGGTTTGCTGACAAGCGCTGGGTAGTAAGGAAAGATACGGTCACTAGCCCAGGCAGCGGTGAGTTAGTAACCTGCTATGCCGCTTTCCTTCCTCAATCGCAGAAAAACTGGAACCGCGCTACCGAGTATCTTAGAAATACCATCAAATCATATGGCTCAGAGGTTGGAGCGTACCCGTACAAAACGATCAAGGCCGTGGAAGGCGATATGGATGCCGGTGGAGGCATGGAGTATCCTACGGTAACCATTATCGATAAAAACATGGGCGCAGGGATATTGAAAACTGTCATCATACACGAAGCGGGTCACAACTGGTTCTACGGTATACTGGCCAGCAATGAGCGTGACCACGCCTGGATGGATGAGGGCCTCAATACTTTCTACGAAGAGAAGACAACTTCTTCCTACTACTGGAAATACGATACATCATGGAAGAAGAAAGCTGATTCACTCGAAGCTAAAGCCGGCGGCAAATCCCAAGGTAAAACAAATATTGCCGGCCTGTATAAAAAGAGCGCCCAGGAATCCCTGTTTTACTACCACGAAACCGGTGTTCATACCGATCAGGCACTGGAACAGACTTCTGCCAATTTCACAAGTATTAACTATGGTATTGATGTTTATTACAAAACTGCCCTCATGCTGCGTTGGCTGGAACAGTATATGGGTGAAGATAATTTCCGGGAGGGCATGCACGACTATTACAACACCTGGAAACACAAACACCCTTATCCCGAAGATTTCAGGGCCTCTATGGCGAAGCATACTACCAAAGACATTGGCTGGTTTTTTGACGGAGCCCTGAAGACCAACGAGCGCATTGATTACAAAATAGAATCTGCCAATGCCTCACAAGTAACCGTAACCAACAAGTCAGGCTTCGCAGCTCCTGCATATGTTGTAGGCTATATTGGTGACAGCACAATAGGCAGGGCATGGTCAGCACCCTTTGAAGGCACTACTACCATTCAGCTGCCGGATAGCATGAAGGAGTGGAAGAAGATCCGCATTGGTTATCATGTACCGGAAGGGAAAAGACAGAATAGTGTTTTACCGCGCGGAGGCATTGCATTGAGTCCGCTTGCCGGTTTAGGCTACGGTGAAAAAACAAAGATCTTTGTATTGCCGGCCCTCGGCTACAATTATTACGATGGTTTCGAACTAGGTCTTGTGTTTCATAATCTCACCATTCCTGAGAACAGGTTCCGTTATGTGCTGGCTCCTATGTATGGCTTTGGTTCCGGCGCCGCCATCGGTGCAGGTTCTATAGGCTATAGCTGGTATCCTGAAAATTTGTTCAAAGAGATTCTCCTACAGGTAGACGGGAAGACCTTTCACTACGATAAAAGCGATCTCAATATCCCGGAACCCATCCACAGCAGGTATGTAAAAGTCGCACCTTCCCTCACTTTTAGATTTAATGAGCACAATCTCCGCAGTCCTGTAACCCGCACACTTGCGTTAAAGGCCTATGGTATACAAGAGGATTACTTTACTTATAACACAGACCCCGCAGACAGCCTCACAAAACCATCGATAGCTCAGCAGACAAAAACTTACGGATTGCTCCGTTATAAACACAGGAACGAACGCACCTTCAATCCATTCAGCTACCAGGCTGAGGCTCAATTCAACCAGGATTTCGTCAAGCTCTCGGCAGAAGGCAACCTCCGTATCGATTACTTCAAAAAAGGAAAGGCGCTCCGCATTCGTGGCTACCTCGGTAAGTTCATAGAATTGAACGCAGCACCTGATATCAGCCGCTATTATCTTAACTCTGTTTACACAGGCGATAAAGACTACCTCTACGATGGCACTTATTTCGGGCGCAACGAAAGGAATGGTGTTGCAGCCCATCAGATCGCTATGCTGGAAGGTGGCTTTAAAGTCCCCACGCCATTGTACATATCTCAATTGGGCCGGTCAGACAACTGGCTCTTTGCTGTCAATCTTTCTACCGATATACCGAAATTACCCCTGCGCCTCTTCCTTGATGTCGGCACATTTTCAAATGCCGCCAGGTTAAACCCCAGCGGCCAGAAAATCCTCTACGATGCAGGCGTTGAAGTTCCATTGTTCTACGATGTAGTTTCCGTTTATTTTCCGGTAGTGTTAAGCAAAGACTTTAAGGACTACATGAAGAGCATGTACGGAAATAAGGTCTTCGCCAATAGTATCGTCTTCCGCCTCGATCTTAATAAGATCAACTGGATAAAAGCCACAGACGCACTCAGATTCTTAGGTATATAAATAAAAAGGGACCAATATGGTCCCTTTCCTGTTGATGTGGGTGTAGCCCCTACCGCACCCACGCTTTCTTTGTTTTATTCGTTGATCTTGGCTACCTGTTGGTACCTTGGTTTCGACTCGTTATGCATGCGCTCTTCCAGTTCCCGGGTCTTCATATCAAACCAAAACCATATAGAAATGATCAATACGGCCGAGGCCAACAGCAAGCCTATGATCGACAGGTGATACTTGTTGGCCGGCTTGGCAATAACTTTTGTCTTTTTCTTCTTCATAAGAAAACTTGTTTTTTACTGTTATGAAGGGATCCTATTGAAATGTATACCAGATATCGTTAGAGTAATCGCTGCGCTGTTCCAGCAGTTGTTGCTCCAGTTGCTCATTCTTTTTTTCGGCAGATACCATCATCGAAAACATGATAGCATTGCTGAATATGAGCAGCGCTACAAGCGCTATTTGAAACCAGTTGGTTGTTTTCATTTTGTTCACAGCACAAACATATCCTGCATACCCACCCTAAAACAAATTTTTGGCGTTACACTTGCGTTTCAGGATATATACAATTACGTTTCACCATTGATCATCAACGGTTTGCGTTTCTGCAGCCAATTGACAAAAGGAGAAAATTGAAGAAGAAAATTGTCGGAGATGATAAAAAAGATCAGAGCTTATTAATAAGATCTTCAATATCTCCTTCCTTAGCCAGCCCCAGTTTTTTACGGAGGCGGAACTTATAGATGCGGATAGTACTGGGTGACACCCCCAACATGGACGCCATTTCCCTTGAGGATAATTTCAATTTGGTAAGGGCTATGAATCTTATATCGGTCTGGCTCAGGTCGGGTAGCTTCCTTTTCAGGTTGCTAAGGAAGCCCTTGTGCACTTTGTCAAACAGCTTGCGGAATTCCTCCCATTGCTCATTGGTTAGCAGGCTGGCATTTTCCAGTTTGCTCAGGGCTTCGGCCTCGGCGGCTGCATCTGCCTCCCTTATTATTATTGCCGGGGCCTGTTCTTCTCCATTGGCGGCACGCTCCCTCGAGTTGATCAGTTTCGTGGTCACCGCATCCAGTTCGGCTGCCAGTTTTTTCTTCTGTAGTCGCTGACGGTTGATAAACAGCATCCCCAGCAGGGTTACCAGCACAATTACTATGATCAGCGAATTGCGGATAAGGAATTGCCTTTGTTTTTCCTGTGCCACATGCGATAGTTCCAGCTTGTGTTGCACATACTCTGCTTTTTCAGCCGCCCTCACCCTGTTTATTTCTGTTTGCTCGGCATGTGCCGAGTCTTTTGATACCAGGGCCGAGTCTGCATATTTATAGGCCATCAGCGTATTCCCCCTGGCAGCATAGAGCCTTGCCGTTACTGCATACAACCGCTGTGCAACTGCATATTCCGGCCAGAAAGCCCTCCCTTCGCGTATCGGTTCCAGTCTGTTCAGGCATTGTTCTGCAGCGCTTACTTCATTAAGGTCTAAATAAATACCCGCAAGTCTGCAGGTCGCCATTACGGCATTTCGTTTTATGTTATAGGCCAGGCAGAGGCTCACGCTTTCCTCCATCCGTGCTATAGCTTGGGGGTAGTCCTTTTGCAGGTAGTGCAGCTCGCCTATATTACCGCTCAGTATACCTGTCCATACTACATCATTGTTTTTTGCTGCGGTCTCGTAGGCTTTCCCGAAATACAGCATCGCGCTGTCATATTTTTTCAATTCCTTATAGCTGAGACCTATAGTATTGTACAAGGTCAAACCGGAACCTAACCGGCCCTCCTTAGGTGTTCTCAGGACTTCATTCATATACCTGATGGCATTAGCATAGTCTTCGTAGCGGTAATAGGCCCCGGCCAGGTCATACAGGTAATCCGTTTTCGGGGGGAACTCCTCTGCCGGAAAATCCTGGTATTCTTTATATGCCATCAGGAAATACTCAAAGGCATGGCTGTTACGGCGGCGCACATCCAGGTAGAATTTTCCCAGTAGTTGCAATATATCCGCTCGTACGAATTTATTGCTGCCGTACTCCTCCAGGAGGTCTCTCAGTTCCTTTTCCCTTGCTGCCGCATCTTCGCCATCTAGTCCTGCGCGCAACTCGTAAGCCGACAATCGAAGCATTGCTTCCAGTTCTTCATCTTTGCAATCCGCCGACCAGTCAACCATCTGCCTGGCAGCAGCCACTCGCTCTTTTTCACCGCCATCTTTTACTAATGCTCTTTCCAGCGAATCTATATAATGGAATTTATCACGGTAGGGTCGGTCGCGCAGGTGCACAGGCTGCGCATACATGCCCGTACTAAATAAAAGAATGATAAGCCACAAAAAACGCAGCATCCGAAAGTGTGTGATTACGATTCGTAAAATAGTAAACATCTGATGAATATACTTACCCTCACATGCGGCCAAAAAAAATCCCCGCCTTTAGAGGAGGGGATTCTCTGTATAATATAAAGTATATTATTATGCTTTTGAAGCTGCGTGCTTCTTTTCACGGATACGTGCAGATTTACCGCTACGCTCACGCAGGTAGAACAGCTTGGCACGGTTAACGCGACCAACCTTGTGCAAGATGATTGAATCGATGTTTGGAGAGAACAGCGGGAACAGGCGCTCAACACCTACACCGTCAGAGATCTTACGAACAGTGAATGTTTGAGTAGAACCCTGGCCCTGGCGCTTGATAACATCGCCTTTGAACGACTGGATACGCTCTTTGTTACCTTCTACGATCTTATAGTTAACGGTTACGTTGTCACCGGCTTTAAATTTCGGAAATTCTTTCTTCCCTGTCAGTTGCTCGTGTACAAAAGCTACAGCGTTCATTTTACTTAATTTTGGGACTGCAAAGTTAATGGATTAATTAGTTTCTGCAAAAAAATATCCGTCTATCTTTCTGCTATTTATCGCCATTTTCGTCATTTAATAGCCCGGGGCGCCTTTCAGCCGTCCTTTTCACAGCTTCGTCGTGTCTCCATACCTCCACTTTCTTGGGGTCCCCGCAGAGCAGTATCTCAGGCACTTTCCAGCCCCTGAAGTCTGCCGGGCGGGTATATACAGGAGGCGCCAAAAGCCCGTCCTGGAAGGAATCGAAGAGGGCAGAGGTCTCATCGTTCAGCACCCCCGGTATCAGTCTCCCTACAGCATCTACCACCACAGCTGCGGCCAGTTCGCCCCCGCTTAGCACATAGTCGCCTATAGATATCTCCATAGTCACAAAGTGCTGCCTTATGCGCTCATCTATTCCTTTATAATGCCCACAGATTATTATGATGTTTTCCTTTAATGAGAGCCTGTTGGCGGTCTTTTGCTCAAAAAGCCCTCCGTCAGGCGTCATGTATATTATTTCGTCATATTTCCGTTCTGCCTGTAGCTTTTCTATCAGTATTGCCAGAGGTTCAGGCATCATCACCATGCCTGCCCCGCCGCCGAACTGGTAGTCATCTACTTGCCCCTGTTTATAAGGGGTGTGGTCCCGCAGGTTATGGCGGTGTACCTCCAGTAAGCCTTTAGCCTGCGCCCTCTTCATTATTGAGTGGCTGAAAGGACTTTCCAGCAGTTCTGGTAGTACGGTAATTATATCTATGCGCATGATCTAGTCGTAAGTAGAAAGTCGTTAGTCGTAAATAGAAGTTAGTATCAATGATCAAATAGTCCGGGTCAATCCATTAATCTCCCCAAATCCCGGTTCAGACTACAGATACACTTCAAGCAGCCCATCCGGCAGATTTACCTCTATCTTCTTTTTCTTCAGGTCTATTCCGTCTATGGTTTGCTCTATCAGTGGTATCAGCACTTCAGCGTCTTTGTAGTTCACCTGCGCCAGCCACTGCGTAGGTGTCTGCATTATGTCTGCTATCTTTCCCAGCTTGCCATGCTTCCTGTCTGTAACTTCAAAGCCTATCCACAGCAGCGGAGAATCAGCAGCCTTCTCCTCTAGTATTTCCTCCTGCACATACACATGCTTGCCCACCAGTCGTTTTGCCTGTTCTACTTTTTCAATGTCTTCCAGGTTCACTATATATTCTGCATTATTGCTCGCTTTGCATTGCAGTGTGAAGTAGGGGATATAGCTTTCCTTGTTCAGCTCCACAAAGAGTGGCGCGCCTTTTTTCAGCCAATCCGAATGGCCGATTATATGTGTGAGGATCACTCCGCCTTGCAGGCCGTGCGTGGCCACTATCTTTCCTATTCTTATCATTATTCTACAGCAAGTTTTCCTTTAGCGTGTATACCGCGCGGACTCACTACCTGGTAAAAATACATACCGCTGCTCAGGTTTCCGCGGTCAATAGTGGTCTTGCTGCCGGCCAGGTTTTGTTCCCTCACCACTTGCCCCATAGCATTGCTGATCACCAGTTTCATCCCTGCTACTGCCTCGTCTACAAACAGGGTTGATTGCTCGCGCAGCGGGTTGGGCGCTACTTGCACCGCGCTCCTGCCGGCTACATTCTTTGTAGAAAGCGGGTCTGCCCGCAGTATCGTCATTTGCTGGCTCGGCACATGATAGAAGGCTATCGGCAGTATCGTATCCGTAGTATACCAGGTATAGCTGGTCACTACATTCCAGTTAGAACCTACCAGCGTGCTGTCTATGGTTTTTATACGCGCTACATTATTATACGGACGGAAATAAGTGATCAGTGTTCCCCATCCATCGTAATATCTTTTTACTCTTCCACTGTTGGTATTGTTCTGCCAGGTGTCGCTCAGGCTGTCACCATAGTTCATAGGGAAGTTGAAAAGCACTTTCGGATTGTTGGTATAGTCTGCTGCATTTACAGCACCCATATTTTCACCGTTGATGATCAGTTGCGATCCCAGGTCGGTGAAATAAGTATAGGTAGTGTCTCCTGACATTCTTCTTCTTGCTACAAGGTTACAGGTAAGGAAGTCCGATTCAAATTCAGTGCCGTCTATGTCTATATATTCCAGGTTGCCTACAAAGTTGAAGCTGCTCTGGAAGGAGAAATCCCAGGTCACGTTAGCGCCGCCTCCCCCGGGGTTAGTAATATTGGTGCCGACATATATAGTAGTACCAAAACCATAAGAAGGCAGGTAGTCCTGTATCACAGGCTGGGCATTCGCGCCTGTGGCGCTCAGCAAAAGAATAATGATAGTTTTTATCGGTGTACGCATACAATATTTATTAGGGGTTAATAAAATGCTCAGTCCCATATTGCAAAGGTCGCATTCTTTCCACAAACGGTAAAAAATGACCGTACTAATGACATACAAATGAGCAAAAACACTAACTTCACCACACTAAAAAGCTATTTATGAAACGTTTTATTGCATTTCTTGCACTCTCGATATCTATTTCAACCCTTTCCTTCGCGCAGTCTTCTAAGGAGTTTACCGTTGTAAAGAAGAACGGTAAGACTATGATGACCACGGACGGCAAAACCAGCGAGATAAAAGAACAGGTAACAACAGCCAACGGCCACATCTTTAAACCCAACGGTACAGTAATACTGAATACCGGTATCTCAATTGAGCTGAAAGAAGGAGAAGCGGTAGATATGAACGGCAAAAAGATAGCCGACCAATCACAGAAAAACAGCCCGGCCGGGAAAGCAACTAGCAAATAAGAACTTAAAAAGAATAACAGGAAGCCGCCGCGAGGCGGTTTTTTTCATGTACTCAACCGGGGGAATCAACCGATTTTTTTTCAGGTACATTTTTTACTTTAATTTTTGAAATTCTGAGCGGGCGGAAAGCCGCGCCAATACTGAAAAGCTTAGTTTTTTATTTGAATTTTACTTGAATTTTGTTTGAATTTTACTTGAACTATGCTTTA
>CAMPKR010000071.1 GCA_946887345.1 uncultured Bacteroidota bacterium
CAGGCCTGAACCGCGAAACCCATTTGAAAATACCGATGGCGGTGATGCTCTCGGGCCATATACAGGGGGCGGTTTTGCAGATGATCAGCCACTTTTTAAAACCCAGATATGTGCTGGAAATAGGCACATATACAGGATATTCTGCTATATGTCTGGCGCAAGGGCTTCAAAATGAGGGACATTTGCACACAATTGACATAAATGAGGAGCTGGAAGATATGGCTTTTCGTTATTTTTGCGAGGCCGGACTGGAGGGAAGGATAAGCCAGCATATTGGCAAAGCTGCTGAAATTATCCCATCCCTCACCGAAACCTTTGACCTGGTATTTATAGATGCGGATAAACAGAATTATGGCGTCTATTATGATATGGTTTTTGACAAGCTGGCTGTTGGTGGAGTAATACTTGCCGACAATGTGCTTTATGAAGGAGAGGTAATACTGCCGATAGAGGAACAGAGCAAGAACGCGCGTGCCATGCACGCATTTAACGAGAAAGTACTGAACGACCATCGCGTGGAGCAGGTTTTGCTGCCGGTGCGGGATGGTATAATGATAATGAGGAAGATAGCCTCGGAGTAATGAATTTAAAATTGACTACTATGCAGAAGTGGATGATGGCCGGCCTGGCGCTGGTAATGTGTGCAACAGGTGCAAATGCCCAACGTGACGGTTACAGGGAACGTGCTATGGCCTACGTAGAAAAGTACAAGATGTTTGCCATGGCCGAGCAACAGCGTACGGGTGTGCCTGCGGCAATAACCCTGGGACAAGGCATCCTGGAAACGGAAGCCGGTAACAGTGTGCTGGCCACCGAAGCCAATAACCACTTTGGTATAAAATGTAAGTCTACCTGGAGGGGCGAAACCTATTCTCATACCGATGACGCCCCCAACGAGTGTTTTCGCAAGTATACTTCCACTTACGAATCTTATAAAGACCATTCCGACTTTTTGAAACAACCGAGGTATAAGCCTCTGTTTAACTATGCCGTGACCGATTACGACAACTGGGCCAAAGGCCTGAAAAGATTCGGATATGCTACCAATCCCCGGTACGCACAGCAGCTGGTAAAAATAATAGAAGACTTCAACCTGCAGGATTACACCTTTGCTGCTACTAATAAAGACATCATTTATCCCGGCGAAGTGGTGCCTAACGCAGACGCAAAGCCTGCAACAGGCGTAGCTGTAAAAGAACAAAAGAAGCCGGAACCTAAGATAGTTGCTGCTAACACCAAAGGCGACCGCAGCAACGGTAGTACTAAAGCGAGCAATCCTAAAGTGGTAACAACCACGCCGGTAACAACCCCTCCGCCTCCTGCTGCGACAGAGAGCGAAATGCAGACCATAGCTGAGATAGCTGCCACCAAAGAAACAATAGCTGCCGGCGCTGAACCGGGAAAAATAACACGCATCAATGGTCTGCGTGCTGTATATGGCCTGAAGGGCGATGTGCTGCTGACCTATGCCATAAAGTATGATGTGCGCTACGAGCGCCTGCTTGAAATAAATGAAGTGCCTGATGCACCCCTGTCACACAACATGTATGTCTTCCTCGATAAGAAGAAGACAAAGGGTGCCAAGCCAATGCACGTGATGGGTAAAAATGAAACCCTGCTGCAGGCAGCCCAGACAGAAGGTATACAGCTTAAGGCGCTAATGGAACTGAACAGGCTGGAGGAAGGTGAAGTGCCGCTGCCGGGTGAAACACTGTACTTACAGCGCACATCTTCTGAAAAGCCTCAGGTAATTGCAAAAGCAACTACACTACCCGGTGGTGATAAAGGCAACGGTAAAACAGCTAAAAAGCAAACTTACCTGGAAAAGAAAGAGCTGGAAAAAGCTAAGCGTGAAGAAGAAGAAAAGGCGATGGCTTTGAAGGCTCAGCAGGAAGAAGAAGCTAAGGTTGCTGCCCTGAAAGCACAACAGGAAGAAGAAGAGAAAAAGCTCGCTGCCTTGCAGGCACAGCAAGAGGAAGAAGCAAAGCAGGCTGCACTGAAAGCCGAAGAGGAGGCTAAGACAGCTGCCCTGAAGGCACAACAGGAAGAAGAGGCCAGGCTGGCTGCCCTGAAAGCTGAAGAAGAAGCTAAGCTTGCTGCCCTGAAAGCCGAAGAAGAAGCAAGAGCAAAACAAGGCAACAGGGTAGTGATAAAAGAGAACGAGCCCCAGGATGAATTCTCCCGTCTGAAGTCCCAGCTGGATAAGGTGGTCTACGCCGGCGATGAGAAAAAGGAGGAAGATGCCAGGAAAGCCGAAGAGGAAGCGAAAAAGCAGGAGGAACAGAAAAGGCTTGCTTCAGTAAAAGCTGCTGAAGATAGCAGGTACTACACTGTGAAGAAGGGTGATACTGCCGCAGGCATAGCCAGGAAGAATAAGCTGACCATGCGCCAGCTTATGGAATGGAACAATATGGACTGGGCAGAAGTTACGCCCGGGCAGAAGCTGATAGTAAAGCAATAGGCTGATGTCCCTTATCTGCGTACATGGTAGAGAGTTCAGGCCGTTCATAGATGAGCAGAGTATAAAGGCACGTGTAACAGAACTGGGCAGGGAAATAGACCGCGACTACAACGGCAGGAATCCTTTGTTCATAGCTATTCTGAATGGCTCTTTTGTATTTGCCTCAGATCTTTTTCGCTGCCTTACTATTGAAGCTGAAATATCCTTTATCAAACTGGCCTCCTACATGGGTGCCAGTTCCACAGGTAATGTAATCACTGCCATTGGTATGGATGAGAATATCAATGACAGGCACGTAGTAATCCTGGAAGACATTGTCGATACCGGCCGGACACTCAGTGCTTTTTTGCCAGAAATACTGCAGCGAAAGCCCGCATCTTTAAGGATCGCGGCCCTTCTCACAAAGCCCGGAGCTTTAGAATATGATATAACCACTGACTATGTAGGTTTTGCTATACCTGATAAGTTTGTTATCGGTTATGGTTTAGATTATGATGGCCTGGGGCGTAATATTCCTTCACTTTACGAACTGGCAGAGTGATCAGTAAAAAATATTATCAGGAAGCCGGGTTGCATTAAGCAGTCCGGCTTTTTTCGCTTTGTCAAACAAGGTGTGGATAGCCTTTCTTCCTGTTTCGCCCAGGTCGGTGCTGTATTCGTTCACATACAGGTCTATATGTTGTCGCATTACGTTCTCTTCCATTTCCTGGGCATTTTCCTTTACAAAGGATGATAGCTCCGGGTAGTGATCCCATGAGTATTGAAGGCTGGCTTTAATAACGCTGTCTATAGTAGCGCATAGTTCTCTATCAAAACTTCTGCGGGTAACAATGCCGCCCAGTGGAATGGCAGCGCCCGTCTCGCTTTCCCACCAGTCGCCAAGATCTATGAGTTTAACGAGGCCTTTGGCTTCATAGGTAAAGCGGCTCTCATGTATAATAAGGCCCGCATCAAATTCGCCGTTGATGACGGCATCTTCTATGCGGCTAAAAAGAAGTTCAGTTTTATCCTTCGCTGCCGGAGTGGCCAATGCCAGGAGCAAATTGGCTGTTGTATGGATGCCGGGTATGGCTATTCTGAAGTCGGCGATATTCTTAAGGTCAAGCGCTTCTTTGGCTATCAATAATGGCCCTACACCTTTTCCCAGTGCACTGCCGCTGTGCAACAGTGAATAAAGGTCCACTGTCTTCAAAAAAGCACTGTAGCTAAGTTTGGTAATATCCAGTTTTCCCGGTTCGGCCCAACTATTCAGTGTCTCCACATCCTCCATCACATAGTCAAACTCCAGCCCTTGCGTATTTATCTTGCCGTTCACCATTGCATCAAAGATGAAGGTGTCATTGGGGCAGGGGCTAAATCCGAGTGTCAGTTTCATTGCATCAAAGATAGGTCTTGCTATGCAGGCAGGTTTTCAATAAAATTGATCAACCATTCATTCAGGTTGATAATGGCGTCTTTCATTTTCCAGCTTTCGCGGTCGCGCGGCGTTACGAAGTTCGATATGCTGCGAACCTGGGCAAAGGCTAAATTTTCCTTCAGGCATACATAATGGAACGCAAGCCCTTCCATACTTTCTATCTCGCAATTGAATTGCTCCTGTCTCGTCTTTATCGTAAAGGCGCTTCCGCTGCCGGTATTCACGGTCATTCCTTTCACACGTTTAAGTGTGACTTTGCTAAGCAAATCACTTTCTGGTGCGCGTAGTTCTTTATTGGTAAAAGGCACTTCGTCTGTCCCAAGGAGGCCAAGGTCGAAGATGTCCAGGAAACTATAATGGTCTTCAGCACCCAGGTCGCCATACCGTTCACTCTGAACAATGACCAGCTCACCTGGAACAAGAGCATCTGAAAAGCTACCGGCAACGCCCGCTTGCATTGCAAAATCGAAGCCCTGCCTATCTATTTTCTTTATCAGATTATAAGCGGTCGCCATCATGCCCGCTCCTGTTATACACAAGTGTATCTCATGTTGCGCCTTACGGAAAGTGTTGACCGACAGGGCTTCCCCGTGGTTCCGGAGATGGCTGAGCAGGGGAGCTATCTCGGCTTCTGTGGCGGCTACCAGCAACAGCTTCATGTCTGCAAGTAAGTACATTTTTGTTAAACCATATTGTAAGCCTAATTTTGCACGATAATTTAAGAAAATGGTTTATTTGACAAGGGTGGAGCATTTTAACGCAGCGCACAAGCTTATTAACGAGAACTGGAGCGACGCCCAAAACCTGGAAGTGTTTGGAAAATGTGCTAATGCCAACTGGCATGGGCACAACTATGAGTTGCATGTAACCATAAAAGGAGATCCAAATCCTGAGACCGGCTTTATCTTCAATGCGAAGACGCTCAGTGATTTGATAAAGGACATTATAGTGGAAAGGGTGGACCATAGGAATCTGAACCTGGATGTTGACTTTATGAGAGGGAAGTTCACCAGCGCGGAGAACTTTGCCATGGGCATCTGGCACGAGTTAAAGCCGCATATAGAAAAGAACGGTGTACAGCTGCATAAAATAAAGCTGCAGGAAACACCTAACATATATGTGGAGTACTTCGGTTAATAATATCACTACACACACACACACACACACACACACACACGGAAACACACACACGGAAACATATGGCATACAGCAAGGAAGAATTTTACAGCGAGGAAGCAACCAATGCTATGATGGCCCACTATAAGGGCATTATTGAAGCAGTAGGCGAAGATCCGAATCGTGAAGGTTTGCAAAAAACTCCGGAAAGGATAGCCAAGGCGATGCAGTACGTTACAGCCGGCTATCATATGGATGCCCACGCCATTCTGAACGCTGCAAAATTTCATGAGTCCTATAGCGAGATGGTAATAGTAAAGGACATTGAGCTCTATTCTCTTTGCGAACACCATATGCTACCCTTCTTTGGGAAAGCCCATATTGCTTACATACCTAACGGCTGCATTACCGGCCTTAGCAAGCTGGCCCGCGTGGTTGACTGCTACGCCCGCCGTCTCCAGGTGCAGGAGCGCATGACCCACCAGATACTGGATGCTATACAGGAAACGCTCAACCCGCTTGGGGTAGCAGTTGTAATAGAAGCCAAGCACCTGTGTATGATGATGCGTGGTGTCTCAAAGCAAAACAGCGTCACTACAACTTCGGCTTTCAGCGGCCAGTTCAACGCGAACGAGACACGCTCTGAGTTCCTGAAGCTGATAACGTCAGACCTGTACTAGTTAGATTTGTATTGGGAAAGCTCAGATAGCATAAGGGAGACTTTTTTGTTCCATTCCATCTGCTTCTCTGTTATTTCGCTATGGTTGGTCTCGCTGTCGTAAACATCCTGGAACTTTTGCGTCTCTGCTGACATTTCGCTGAACAGTTTAGCTATTTCGTTTTTGGTATTGGGCCCGCTTTTGTGGGCAGCGGTATACTCGGCAAAAGTCTTTCTCATTTTCCGCGCATACAGCTCGGCTATATCAAAATGTATTTGTTCATGTTTCAGTAATTCGGGAGTTAAGCCTTCCCCGGCTTTTTTCCACGAAATGTTTTTATCAAAATACAGTGAGATATTCACCGTTATCGCGCCGTTGCCGTCCCATTTGTAGTTATAGTCAAAGCTATACCGGGTAGTAGCATCGTGTTCCGAACTATGGTCCGGCGGACCCGTAAAGTCGGTCCAATTCAGTTTGGTTCCCTCCCGCCACGGAATGCGGTTGCCCTGGGCAAGACAAATACCTGCGGTTGCCAGACAAATTAGAATAAGACTTAATCGTTTCATTAATGCGTTCTGATTATTGTAAAAATTAGGCATAAAATCTGACTCAGAGCGGCTTCAGGAGAATTTTTCAGCCGAAAAGATTTTTGAATTATCTTCGCAGCCCCTAATGTTCGGGAAGTGGCGCAGCCCGGTAGCGCACTTGGATGGGGTTCAAGGGGTCGCAAGTTCGAATCTTGTCTTCCCGACAGAAGAAAGTCTCAAAGGCAACTTTGGGGCTTTTCTTATGTGGATAACTTCTTTGCAATTTTTTTACAAAAAAATTCAAAAAATCTCCAAAATATTGACTGCCGTTTTCGTGCTTCTCAACACAATAAAATTTGTAAGTTAGGATATGATATACAGGGTTTTTGTCATCTTACTGTTCATTCCGATCCTGTCATTTAGCCAGAAATACCCCTTGCAATATATAGATACCAAAACGGACGCTTCATTCCGTGGTCTTTCGGTAGCGGACGAAAATGCGGTGTGGGTGAGTGGGAGTAAGGGTTGGGTGGGAAGAACAACGGATGGCGGAGTGAACTGGACTTTCGGGCAGGTGGCGGGTTATGAAAAATGTGACTTCCGGTGCCTGTATGCAATGGATTCTAACACAGCGATAATTGCTAATGCGGGAGCCCCATCGTATGTGCTGCGCACCAGTGATGGTGGCAGAAGCTGGATAAAGGTGTATGAGAACAGAGATAGCGCTGTTTTTTTGGACGGGATAGACTTGTGGGACTACCCGCTGAGTTTTTTGGGTGGCAGGGCGCGTAAGCGTGGTATGATACATGGGGACCCTGTGAAGGGCAGAATGTTCCTACTATACACCAGTGACGCTGGTAAGACATGGAAGGAACGGAGGGGCCCGCAAATGAAGGAGGGGCAGGCCTCCTTTGCCGCCAGTGGTACGTCAATTTGTTGTTTCGGGAAAAGGATGGTAGCGGTTGCAAGCGGAGGGAAGGCGTCTGATCTATACATTTCTAACAACAAGGGCAGGCGCTGGAAGGTGGTGCAGACACCGATGCTTTCAGGAAAAGAGAGCACAGGAATATTTTCCTTTATGATGGCCTGGCCGGGCCAGCGGCATTGGCTGATAGCAGGAGGGGACTACCGTGATGATACTTTACGCACTGCCAATTTCTTCTACACCACGGATAGAGGTCAGACATGGCAAGCACCTGTGAAGACAACGCGTGGCTACAGGGAGTGCCTGGCGAGTATAAACAGGGGGCTGCCCAGAAAGCCGGGTGGACTTACGACCACATTCGCGGTGGGGCCATCGGGCATTGATATGTCAGACGATGGAGGGAAAACGTGGCAGCCGTTTAGCGATGCAAAAGGTTTTCATGTGATAAAGCGTGGCGTTGGGAAGAGGTGCTTATACCTGGCGGGGGCTAATGGCAAGCTGGCGATGATAAGGCCAGAAAGCAGGCCCTAAGGTAGGTGTTTAATTATTCGGCGCACCCGCATTTATCCAGCATTCAAATTGCTTGAGCTGTGTTTCCGTAAGCGAGCTGCCCGAAGGCATCGATTTTTCCACTATTACCCGCTGCTTAAGCGAGCCGTTGTCAAACTTGGCCTTGATGCCGGAGTAGCTCGTATAGTCGCCATTAACGGATCCGGAAGCGTGGCAGCCTGCGGTATTGCACTTGCTGGTCACCAGCGGCGCTATAGTACCCGAGTAGGTGATCGTGCTGCAGTCTACACCCTGGTTTTGATTATTGTTGTTTTCTTCTTTTTTGCAGCTGAGGAATAGGCTTGTGAGAAGCAGGAAGAGGCAGGCCAGTTTCTTCATTTTCAATAGTTAATAGTTCTTCATAAAGATAGAAAAGGATAAATGCCGGATAGCGACGCACTCCCTCAAAAAGGATTATTTGAGGATGAATGCGTTAATTTATACTACGAGGCGTTAAACGATGCTACTCCGTAGCCGGTATTTTTCGCTTAGCTAGTGCCTAGCCCATTACCCTTTCACCTATTATATCGCACACGTACCATTCATCTCCTTCTATTATGTATTCGATGGCTTTGCTGATGGCGACTTAAAATCGGCATCAAGGTGTTCCTGCAGTATAATGCCTACTTCGTGGAGGGATACAATCTTGTTTGTGAAGGGTAGCAGTTTTTTCGCGGAATTGTCTCGTATAGCGTCCTCGCGGAATGCTCCAGTATGGGAAAGCGAACCTTCTGTTTTAATACCAGCTTATGGAGCTGCTCCACAAAAACTTCAGTTTCATATGACCTGTAGGTTCCAGGCAATTTCTCTGTTAAATCTGCAATGGCTGCTTTAGAGGAGATGATCTTCATAACACTTTGATAAAAATAGTACTAATAAAGCGGCTGGCATGACTTTTCAAGATGCTTAGCTGAACGATACGAACGATGTTTAGAAGAAATAATATGACGATATGTTTTTTGGCAGGTGCGCTGTTCTTTGCAAACTGCAGCCAAAGCCAGACCGGTGAAAGTGAAACGGCTTTGAGCGGCCCTGCTGCTGCAGATACGGTAGAGCAAGTGCCACCACGCGAAATGCCTGAACGAAAAAGCCTGACCTACAGCTTTGTAACAAAAAAAGATAGTATCAGGAAGTTTAGCGATGACAAACTTGCCGCCCTAAAATTCATTAACCGATGCGACGAGGCCAGCCTGAAAGCGAAGGATAGCGTGATAGTTCCTTCGGAATTTATGAGCGAACTTATTCACTATTCTCCTTTTCCTTTTCATGTGGAAGCGCTGAAGGACGTGAAGAAGATCGTTTTCTTCTCTTATCCCGCCCAGGTATTTGCTGCTTATGAAAACGGCTACCTGGTACATACGGGGCCTACGAATATGGGACGGAAGAAGGATCCAACTCCAACCGGCTTGTTCTTTGCCAACTGGAAGGCTGAAAAGACAACGAGCACCTTCAATGACGAATGGGAGCTGAAATGGAATTTCAATATTCAGAATAAGGAAGGAATAGGCTGGCACCAGTATGCGATGCCGGGGTATCCCGCATCGCACTCCTGCCTGCGTATGCTGGAAGAAGATGCAAAAACTATGTATGAGTGGGCCGATCAATGGGTGCTGAAGGGTACAGATAACCTGTTGGCGCAGGGAACGCCAGTGATCGTTTTTGGTGTCTATCCTTTTGGAAGCAGGAAGCCGTGGATGGCACTTGTGGATGATCCCCAAGCCCTGGATATTTCCGAAGAAGCAATCACCGCGGAGGTGCAACCACATTTGCAAAAAATAATGGACGAGCAAGCAAAGCGCAGGAAGTTGGGCAAATAAAGTATTACCTGAGTGCGCGTGCCAGGCGAGCGAGCAAAGGAAGTTGCTCCCGTGTAATGTTGAGATAGGGAGTAGGAACTGATCCGAAACTCAGGAAGAATTGTTCAATTGGTTCTATCATTGATCCCTCAAAATCGAATACTTTGCTGCCATCCTCTTTTGCTTTCTGTATGGCGTTCCATATCAC
>CAMPKR010000072.1 GCA_946887345.1 uncultured Bacteroidota bacterium
ACTTACCAGGACAGAACTGGATGTTTTCCTTAAAGAAAGAAATGCCAACCAACTGAATGCCTTGATAGGCCTGCTTCCGAACAATGTGGAAACCAATAAATTCATGCTGACTGTAGACGCAGTATTTGCCTTCCAGAATATACTGTCGATGGGTGAGGCGATAAGTGTGACTTACCAAAGGCTACAGTACAAATCGCCGAGATTTAAGGCTAATACGGTACTTCCGTACTTGTTGAATAGTCCGTTTGGATTAGATGCGAATTTTGACTTGTTCAAAAAAGATACGTCGTTCTTACGCACTTCTTTTCAGTTGGGTTTGCGCTATCAATTGAATGCAACTGATTTTGTACGTGTATTTTACCAGAGCCAGAGCAACAGGTTGATAAACGTAGATACCAGCTATGTAAAAAACACCCGGAAGCTACCCGAGAACGTTGATGTATCAGCCAATGGTGCGGGGCTGGAATTTGTAATGAACAGAACTGATTACAGGCCCAACCCGGTGAAAGGATTCAGGGGGAGGGCACTGACCAGCGCGCTGATAAGGAACATAAAGAGATCGGATGCCATAACAGAGTTGACTGACAACACGGGCTTCGACTATAGCCTGCTGTATGACAGCCTGGAGCAAAGGAAATACCAGTACAGGGTGGAGGGGGAACTGACGTATTTTGTTCCGCTAGGCAAGAAGGCCACCTTTATGTCGAGCTACAACGGAGGATGGATAAGCGGTGATAACCTGTTTGAAAACGAAGTGTACCAGATAGGTGGCTTTAAGCTGATGAGGGGATTTGACGAGCAAAGTATCTATGCCAACCAGTATCATGTGCTGACACTGGAGATAAGATTGCTGCTGGACAGGAATTCTAATGTCTATTTGTTCAGTGATAACGGATATGTCATCAGCAAGTACAGCGGATTTTACCGGGAAGGCCTTTACAATGGTTTTGGGGCAGGTGCGGCGCTAAGAACGCGTTCGGGCCTGTTTACCATCAACTATGCCCTGGGAAGGAGTGAAGGCAGTCCTGTACAGTTCAGGCAATCAAAAATCCATTTTGGTTATGTAGCCTACTTCTAAAGGTGTAAATTTGTATTTGCTGGTATGCATCGTTTTCCCGGAGTTTATATTTTCTTGTTCGCATTTCTTTTGTTTAGCCTCAGCACGATGGCAAAAGTTTCGACAGCCAAATATGGTGTGGAGATGCCGTATGATTCGGCCAGGGCTGAAAAACTGGCGAGACTGAAGATGGACAGCATAATAAGAGCGCATCCCCAGATGTCGTTGAAATATGGCGTGTCGGCGATAATGAAGCACAGGCATTACCGTGACCGCAGTGCGGATTTTTACCTGCTGAGTGGTATGCTTATTATTCTGGGGCTGATACGCTTCAGCAATGCAAGGTATTTTAATAACCTCTTTGGCGCGCTGTTGAATCCCACGCGTAGTAACCGCCAGTTAAAGGAACAGATACAAGCCACCAAGCTCTCCAACCTGCTGATGAATATCTTTTTCACGATATCGGCAGGAGTATACATCTACTATATAGTTATGGCCTTTGCGCCCCAACGCCTGGGCACACTCTCCCCGTCTGTTTTATTGATATTGCTGGTAGTGGGAATGATGGTTATATACCTTGGCAAGTATGCAGTGATCAGGTTTAGCGGCTGGGCATTCAGGCTGGAGGGGATAACCGATTTCTATTTATTTAATGTTTTCCTGATAAACAAGATCATTGCCATAGCGATACTGCCGTTTATAGTCTTAATAGCCTTTGGCGATCCCGTTTACGCTCAGCCATTGGCCCTTGCCTCTTTTATCCTGATCGGAGTTTTATTCGTCAACCGGTATACCCGGTCGTGGCAGGTGTTCGGTTCGTTCTTTCAATACAGCAAATTCCATTTTTTTATGTACCTTTGCGCCTCGGAATTATTGCCACTGGCAGTGTTGATGAAGCTATTGGTGCGGGGAATATTGTACTATTAAAAAGAGAGAATACTAACCCGATCAGTAGTAAAAAGACAAAAAAATAACCCCGTTGTTATCTATTATGGCCAAAGCTGTTAATTCGACAACTAAGGATACAAAGATTAGCTCCATACTGATTACCCAGCCAAAGCCGGAGAGTGATAAGTCACCGTATTACGAACTGGCCAAGAAGTATAACCTGAAGCTGGAATTTCATCCTTTCATTCGCGTAGAAGGTCTTAGCGGAAAGGAGTTTCGTAAGCAACGCGTAGATATATCAGAATATACGGCGATTATATTCAACAGCCGCAACGCTGTGGATCATTTCTTCCGCATATGCGAAGAACTGAAGGTGAAAGTATCGCAGGATATGAAGTACTTCTGCATAACAGAAGCTGTTGCATTATACCTGCAGAAATTTATTCTGTACCGCAAGCGCAAAGTTTTCTTTTCTGCTGACGGATCTGTAGACGGATTGTTAGACGTGCTTGGTAAGCATAAGAATAATGAAAAATTTATTGTTCCTACGACAGATAGTTCTAAGAACGAAGTGTCGGCCTATTTTGCAAAGAACGCTTCTGCATATACTGAAGCAACTTTGTTCCGCACAGTATCGAACGATATAGCTACGGTGATGAAAAACAGTTTTGACATGATCGTGTTTTTCAGTCCGTTCAGTGTACACACTTTGTTTGAAAACGATCCCAAGTTTAAGCAGAATGGCACGCTGATAGGCGCTTTCGGGCCCACTACATCGAAGGCAGTTGAAGACTCAGGACTGAGGCTGGATGTAAAAGCACCTGCACCAAATGCGCCGTCGATGGTATCGGCGCTTGAGCGTTACCTGGTGGACAGTAAAAAATAATTCTCAATGACTTAATTGCGCAATGACTCAATTGTCTGAGCGCATCAGGATGATAGTAATTTTGAAACGCCTTGACTATATGTCGGGGCGCTTTGTTTTACGCCTACTCTTTTCCTTTAACTAACTTCGTGATATGGCCAATAGACTAGTAGAAGAACAAAGTCCTTACCTCTTGCAACATGCACACAACCCGGTGGACTGGTATCCCTGGGGTGATGAAGCTTTTGAAAAAGCAAAGCAGGAAGATAAACCCGTGCTGGTGAGCATAGGCTATGCTGCCTGCCACTGGTGCCATGTGATGGAGCGGGAGAGTTTTGAGAATGAGACAGTGGCGGCGTATATGAACGAACATTTTGTCTGCATAAAAGTAGACAGGGAAGAAAATCCCGATGTAGACCACCTGTATATGGACGCAGTGCAGGCCATAAGCGGAAGCGGCGGATGGCCACTGAACGTATTTGTGACACCGGAGCGATTGCCTTTCTATGGAGGTACCTACTATCCGCCGGCCCCGGCCTACAACAGGCCATCGTGGTCCCAGCTGCTGCAACGGATGAATGACATATGGCATAACGAGCGCAACGAAGTGAACGGGCAGACAGAGCAGATGCTGCAATACCTGAAACAGGCCTCAAAGGTGGCTATGAACGCCGGGAGCGACGAGTGGAACATGGACAGCTGCCGGGAAATGGCAGATACCCTGCTGAAGCAGGCAGATACTGCGGATGGAGGCTTCGGGAACGCCCCTAAATTCCCCGGAACCATGGCCATAAGTTACCTGCTGCAACACTACGACTACACAGGCTATGAACCGGCCCTGAAGCAGGCCCTGCTGAGCCTTGACAAGATGATAGAAGGGGGTATATATGACCAGCTGGGAGGAGGATTTGCGCGGTACTCAACCGATAAGCAGTGGCTGGCCCCGCACTTTGAAAAAATGCTGTATGATAATGCCCTGCTGATCCTCTCGCTGTGCGATGCGTACAGTACTACAAAAAAGGAGATTTATAAGCGTGTGATAGAAGAAACGATAGGCTTCGCGGAACGTGAGCTGAGGGACAAAAGCGGCCTCTATTACAGTGCGCTGGATGCTGACAGCGAGGGTGTAGAAGGCAAGTTCTACACATGGACCTATGAAGACTGGGAACGCCTGCCGGGCAAAGGATATGAGGCAGTGGCAGCCTACTGGGGCATAGAGGAAGAAGGGAATTGGGAGCATACCAATATACTCCATGTGGCTAGGCCTGCTGAAGATGTAGCCGCCAGCTTTGGGATGAGCGCAGAAGAGCTGGGAAAACAGGTGAAAATAGCGGCGGAAATACTGCTGAAAGAACGAGCCGGGAGAACAAGACCACTGACAGACGATAAGAGCCTGCTATCGTGGAATGCACTTATGAACCAGGCGCTGTCGAAAGCCGCTGTGGTATTGGAAAATGAGAGCTACAGACAGAGGGCAACAGACCATATGGCCGCAATGCTGGAACACTACGATAACGGTAGCAAACTATACCACAACTGGAAAGGGGGGAAAGCCAAAATTGACGCCAAACTGGATGACTATGCCTACCTGGTAAATGCCATGCTGCAACTGGCCGGTGCAAATGGGGATAACAGCCTGGTAATGAAGGCTGCAGGCCTTACTGAGCGCGTGTTGCAGCTGTTTGCACATGAGGATGGCAGCTTCTTTTACTTTAGTTCCGGCGAGCAAAAAGATATACCTGTGAGGAAGCTGGAAATATATGATGGCGCAACCCCCTCTGGCAACGCTGTGATGGCAGGCAACCTGCTCCTATTAGGCATGTGTATGGAGCGGGCTGACTGGTGGGAACAAGGCCACTATATGCTGCGCCAAATGAGCGCTACAACAGGCCGGTATATCTACTCATTTTCGTACTGGGCGATGCTGATGCAGGAATATGCTGCGGGGTTGAAAACAGTGGTGTTTTCGGGGGACGGAGCAGCCGCGAAATCAAGAGAATTGATCAAAAAAAATATACATCATGCGTATGTGCTCGCTGTAGAAAAAGAAATATTTGAATTGCCCATATTAACCGGCAAAAAAAGTAGTGGGGAAATGCTTATATTTGTTTGCACACAACAGGCGTGTTTGCCGCCTGTACGCGATATAGAAGAGACACTACATTTAATTTATCAGTGAAATTGCGGTAATCAGGAGAAGTTTTTCCGATAAGAAAGGGCCTTAAAAATCATGACTTTTTTTGATGAGGCTTGCATTTTTGGAAAAAACTTTAAATATTGTGCATCGGTTTAGTTGTAAAATGTTACTTCTTGACCCCAAAATTATTTGATTTGCCTAATAGCGATAATAACAATAATAGTATGAAACAACTTTTCCTGAAGATCTCGGCGGTAGCATTACTGGGCATAGTAACAGGCTGCGGCCCGTCGGGTACCGGAGGTCAATTGGTTGGGAATCCGAACATGTTGAATTACAGGCCACCGGCGCCACTTGGTATGGTGTGGGTACCTTCAGGCGTACTTAAAGCCGGTGCGAGTGACGAAGATATCCGTGGCAGGAATGACGCCTTGATACGCACGCTGCAGATGACGGGTTTCTATATGGATGCCACTGAAATCTCGAATGCAGAGTATCGTCAGTTCACCAACCATGTTCGTGACTCTATCGCTCACGCTCAATTAGGCGATTACATTGACAATCCTGATGGAACACAGCGCCTGGATATGCGTAAACGCATCAATTGGAAAGACCAGGATCTGCAAGATCAACTGTCGAACATGTTCATACCAGCTGACCAAAGTGGCTGGGGCAGGAAAGAGATCGATAACAGCAAGCTGATATACCACTACGAAACTTACAACTACGACGAAGCTGTGATGAACTCGGGTACTGCGAAGAACAGCTTTATATCGAAGATAGACGTACCTGCTTATCCTGACACTACTGTCTGGATGAAAATGTTCGTTTACTCATACAACGATCCGATCGCACAGCAATACAACTGGTTCCCCGCATTCAATAACTACCCTGTGGTAGGTGTTAACTGGCACCAGGCAAACGCATTCTGTGACTGGCGCACTACAGCCTGGAAATCGGAGCGTGAAAAGAACAGGCAATTCTACGAAGGAAGGTTCCGCCTGCCAACAGAGCTGGAATGGGAGTGGGCTGCACGTGGTGGCCGTAACGAATCTCCGTTTCCATGGGGTGGTCCTTACATCCTGAACAAAAAAGGTTGTTACCTGGCAAACTTCAAACCTCAGCGCGGTAACTACGCTGCTGACGGTGGCCTTTATACTGTACCCGTTGACAAATACTGGCCAAATGATTACGGCCTGTATAATATGTCAGGTATCGTAAGCGAATGGACAAGCTCTCCATATAATGGTAGCAGCTTCCATATGGTATCGGAGCTGAATCCGGAAGTTAACCGTAAGATGAGCGAAAACGATCCTCAGTGGATGAAGCGTAAGACAGTGCGCGGCGGAAGCTGGAGGGACGTACAGTTCTACCTGCAGGTGAGTACCCGCGATTACGAGTATGCTGATACCGCGAAATCATATATTGGTTTCCGTTGCGTAATCCAGCACATTGCACTGTCGTTAACAAACAGGCGTTAAAAAATAACTTTCAGTTAAAAATCATACAATAAAACCTTTTTAAAAAACGTTATCAAATAAAATAAGCACGTATGGCAAGTAGTATGAATCCAGTTTCATTGTTTTTTGAAACCGACCAGGGTAAATATGTAAAGAACCTGATCATCGGTTTGGGTGCGTCTGTAGTATTGTTGGGTGCCCTGTTTAAAATTCAGCACTGGCCTGGTGCCGGTATAATGCTGACTGCAGGGATGGTAACCGAAGCGTTCATCTTCGCCATGCTAGGTCTGCTTCCACCGCACAAGGACTACTATTGGGAACGTTTCTACCCGGGCCTGGATGAAAATCCGCACGTAGAAGCGTATCGTAAAGGTGAAAAGTTTGATTCTCACACTGTAAAGGGTTCTCCTACAGCATCACTTGATAAGATGATGGAAGAAGCTCAGATGACACCTGCAAACATCCGCCGCCTGGGAGATAACATCCAGCGCTTCGGGCAGGCTGCAGAGCAAATGAAAGATATAACGGATGTAACTGCCGCTACGGGCCAGTACAGCCAAAGCGCTCGTGAAGCTGCTGAAGCATTGGGCCAAATGAAAGCTACATTCCAGGGCGCTACGCAAACAATGTCGTCGTTCAACAACGCTGCTGATGATACTATGAAGTTCCACCAGCAAGTACAAGTTCTTTCTAAGAACCTGGGTTCTCTGAACCAGATATACGAAGTGGAACTGCAGGATGCCAACAACCACCTGAAAGCTATGAACAAGTTCTATAGCAACCTGGTGAGCGCATCGGATGCAATGGCTTCATCTGCTACAGACGCGGTTGCCGCTAAGGAACAAATAGCTCAGCTGTCTAAGAACCTGACCAACCTGAACCAGATATACGGCAACATGCTGGCTGCAATGCAGGGACGTTAATTGAGTTGACAGAAAGGAATAAGAAAAACTATTTATAATAACCGTATAAATTTTTTGACGCATGTCAATGCCTAAAGAGCCACGGCAGTTAATGATCAACCTCATGTACTTGGTGTTGACTGCCCTGCTGGCCCTAAACGTATCAAATGAAATTCTGCACGCCTTTAAGGTTATTAACGATAGTGTGACTTCATCGAACTCATCTATAGTTGATAAGAATTCGAAGGTGTACGCTGCTTTTGACGAAAGTCAGGCGCAGGCCGGACAGGCGGAGCGTATAAAGCCCTATAACGATAAGGCTAAGCAGATAAAAGCTGCGTCTGAAGCTGCTATTAAGTTTCTGGAAGAGTGGAAAGAGAAAGTAGTAACCAGGGCCGGTGGCCGTGATGAGCAAGGCCAGATAGAAAAAGAAGATGATATCGATGCCAGTACGAGCCTTTTAGTAGAAGGTGGCGGTGGTAAAGAGATCCGCGCAAAACTGGAGCAGCTGCGTGCTACAATGCTCGGTGTTGTGAAGCCTGAAGTAAAAGCTACTTTTGAGAAAACGCTGCCTGTTAAGATTATAGAAGCTGAAAAGAGCGATAACAATCCACAGGCAGACTGGTCTTCGGGTTATTTCCATAACATGCCTGTTGTGGCTGTTGTGACACTGCTTTCTAAGTTTCAAAATGACATCCGTAACTCTGAAGCAGCGATCATTACCGAGCTTTACAAAGAGGCCGGCGACGTTCAGCGTAAGTTTGACGAAATCCAGGCGATAGCAGTTCCCAAGACAAGTTATGCACTTGCCGGTCAGAAGATCGAGGCAAGCATCATGCTGGCTGCTTATAATAAAAGCCTGAACCCCACGGTAACTTCCAGCAGCGGACGCGTAGTGAAAGTTGAGAACGGAGTTGCGACAGGGGAAGTAACAGCGGCAGGTGCGGGTCCTCAAAAAGTTCGCGGTTCAGTATCTATAGATATGGGTGGTGTAATTGAGAAAAGGGATTACGAATTTGAGTACGTTGTAGGTTCTACGGGTGCATCATTGCAACTTGATAAGATGAATGTGTTCTATATCGGTGTTGAGAACCCTGTTACGGTGAGTGCCGCAGGATACTCTCTGCAGGACGTAAATCTGAGTATCGATGGAGCAACTGTTACACCAAAGGAGTTAGGTAAGTATGGTGTACAGGTTACCAAGCCCGGCAGGATAATGGCCAACATCATAGCTAAGAAGGCAGGCGGTGGTACGGAGACTGTGGGTTCTATGGAAGTGCGTGTTAAATTCATTCCTGACCCAATAGCTAAAGTAGGTGGTAAGCCAGGCGGATTTCTTCCTGCTTCGCAGCTGAAAGCACAGATTGGTGTAGTTGCGGTACTTGAAAATTTTGACTTTGAAGCCAGGTTTAGGGTGACCAGCTTTTCATATAGTGCACTACCCAAGAGAGGTGACCTTATAGGCCCTTATAACCAGAAAGGTGCAAGCTTTACTGACAGGAATATCCGCGAGGCTATCAGCCGCGCCAAGGCAGGTGATAAGATATTTATTGATGAGATCAAAGCCGTAGGTCCTGACGGGCGTACCAGGAGTTTGAACTCAGTAATTTTGACTTTGCAATAATTTTGAATTATAAACTAAATAGCAAAACAAGGATCATGAAAATCCTACAGTCATATAAGATAGCAGCTTCTGCTGTACTGATGTTGATCAGCGGTGCTGCGTTTGCTCAAGGCAATACAGACCAGATACAGACACAGTCGTCCGGTTCTATGAAGGACGGATGGCAGCCTTCCCTGGTAAGGGATGGTGTATATGACCGTGTGCAGCACGTAAGTGCTCCGCTGGAGTGGCAGCACATTCGTGAAGCAGATATCCTGTGGAAAAAAAGGGTTTGGCGCGAAATTGACTCACGTGAGAAGCAGAATATGGCATTCCGTTTCCCGGGTGATGAAAACTCAGGCGGTGGTTATTTTATTGAGATTCTGCTGGATGGCCTGAAGAAGGGTAAGATCAAAGCTTTCTCTAACTTTGATGACCGTTTCACCAGTGTAATGACCAAAGACCAGATAGCTGAACTGACAGTGGGCAAACCTGATACTATTCCTGTTGAAGATCCGGAAACCGGCGAAATCACTTACAGGATTACCAGGACCGAGTTTAACCCCGAGTCAGTAACTAAGTTCCGTATTAAAGAAGACTGGATATTTGACCGTAACGTGGGTAAAATGGTAGTGCATATTAT
>CAMPKR010000073.1 GCA_946887345.1 uncultured Bacteroidota bacterium
AAGCAAGAGGGTGAAAGACTGGTAGCGCTTTGCAATGTGAAAACGAGGAAATGTGGAAATGTGATAATTGGTTGGATATTGAAACGCGAAGTGCGCTAAGGACACGCAAAGTGTCGCAAAGGGTATAGTGAGCGGTGAAAATTGGTTTGTGATAAATGAATTTAAAAATGCTGAAAGAATCTCCATATATACTTTACTCTGACGGGCAGGGAAATATTTTTGAGGACACCTCGCTATACGTAGTGGGTAGATCGGGATGGGATGCTTATCCTATACCTGTGGAAGAATTTATAGAACTGCCCGATGGCGGATCGCTGTATGAACTGCCCGGGCGACGTGGGATAGGCATAGATGTGCAGACGGGTGAGATGAGGCTGTGTGAAAAAGGATGGGCTGTAGCTGCCTTTATACCACCGGCACATACGGGCTTCTACATAGCAGCGTATGAAACGATGCCAGATGCCCCTACCCTGCCGCTTTTCTGCTACACTGCAGTTGGTTGGCATAATGAGAAATTCTACGTGCCCGCTACCCGTATAGAGCGAGACATAAGGCAGGAGTGCGGTGGCTTCGATGCCCAAAAGGTAGAAGCAGGTGTGAAGCATATGCTGGAAGCCTATCCCCATAACAGGCTGGTGAAACACCTGGCCGACAACTGTGCGATGACTTACCATTGCCCGGCGGCGCGTAACTACTTTATAGGCCGCTGGGAATGCCCCATACCCACTTCGCCTGCCTGTAATGCCAACTGCATAGGATGTATATCATTTCAGCCGCAGGACGAGACTATTGTTTCGACGCAAGACAGGCTAACCTTTAAGCCTACAGCTGCAGAGATTGTAGAGTTCACTGTTCCGCACCTGGAGACCGCACCCTTCCCGATAGTGAGCTATGGACAGGGCTGTGAAGGCGAGCCCCTGCTGATGTGGGAAACCATTCGCGAGTCGATAACAGAGATGCGCAAGCATACGGATAAGGGCAGCATTAATATCAATACCAATGGCAGCAAGCCGGCAGCGGTAGAGGCCCTGATGAAAGCAGGACTCAACAGTATAAGGGTAAGCACCAACTCTGCAAGGGAAGAAATATATACTAAATACTACCAGCCCAACAATTATAAGTTTGAAGATATTGTGGAAAGTTTGCGGGTTGTGCGTCGTTATAATGGCTGGAGCTCGATCAATTACTTTGTTTTCCCCGGGATGACGGATAGTGTTGAGGAGTATGAAGCACTAAGATGGCTGATAAAAGACACCGGGCTGAATATGATACAATGGAGGAACTTCAACATTGATCCTGACTGGTACCTTGGCAAAATGAACATAGGCGATACAGGTGAGAGTATGGGTATGAGCCAGCTGATGGAACTGATAAAAGAAGAATTCCCGGATCTGAAATATGGTTATTTCAATCCGCCGGTGGAGCGTATGAGGAATTTTGATGAGGACTTTGCTCATTGACCTCACCCCAGCCCTCTCCACAAGTGGAGAGGGAGATTCACAAGTGGAGAGGGAGATTCACAAGTGGAGAGGGAGATATATTGCAGGTTTTAAGTAACTTTAAAGATAGAGATAAGCTATGACCACAACAACAGAACAACCATATAACGGAAGGGCAATAGGCTGGACGGTAGGTGTGCATGCCCTGCTGCTGCTGTTATTCTTTTTCTTCAAATACAGCCTGCCTACTCAAGAGACTCCGATTGCCGAACTTGGGATGGAAGTGAACCTGGGTACCAGCGATGATGGCAGCGGCGATGACCAGCCGATGTCTGTAGAAGACCCCGCGCCTAATACACCTTCTTCGGCTTACAGGAGTGTAGCACAGCAAAGCAGCGAGTCGAACGAGATGGAGACGAGCGACGAGGCTGATGCGCCCGCGATCAATAATCCTAACCCCAACAGGAATACTAATCGTAACAATACACGGGTAACCACACCAACACGCAATAACCAAAACGCTGCGGATAACAATACAGCCCGCCCGCGCCAACCACGCTATGTGTACAATGGCGCTACAGGTACCGGTGGTAACCGTGCCAGCGAAAACCACCCCGGCACCAGCGAAGGCAACACCACAGGCAACGGCGACCGTGGTGTACCAGGTGGTACTCCCGGTGCTGATAACTATACAGGCAGCCCAGGACCGGGAACAGGTGGCATAGGCCATAATCTTTCGGGCAGGAATATCAACCCAAGACAGTTCTCTGCTGAATTCCGTGAAGGTGGCAAAGTAGTGGTACGCGTTACCGTGAACAGGGCAGGACAGATAGTGAGCAAGACAATCAAGACGTCGCCGAGTGCCCAGCTGTCGCAAATTGCCATGCAAAAATTATCTCAAGCCAGGTTTGATGCCAAACCTGATGCAGCGCCTGAGCAGATAGGAGAAGTAACATTCAATTTCAAAGCACGTAAATAATGGATACGCAGAGTGCGTACGCACAAGCCCTGGACTATCTCTATAGCCAGTCACCCATGTTTTCTAAGATAGGCAAGGATGCGATAAAACCCGGCCTTAATAATATCCGCAAGTTCTGCACAGCCTTAGATAATCCGCAAGCCAATTTCCGTTCTATACATATAGCCGGCACCAATGGCAAAGGCAGCACCAGCCATATGCTGGCGGCGGCCCTGCAGGAGTCGGAATACAGGGTAGGACTTTATACCTCACCACACCTGCTGGATTTCCGGGAGCGCATACGTATTAATGGAAAACCGGTAAGCAAGCAATGGGTTATTGATTTTGTGGAGGAGCACAAAGCACTGATAGAAGAAATCCAGCCTTCCTTCTTTGAAATAACTGTTGCGATGGCCTTTCAAGCTTTTGCCGAAGAGAAGGTGGACTTTGCCGTGATAGAAACCGGAATGGGAGGAAGACTGGACAGCACTAACATAGTGGTGCCGATACTTTCCATCATTACCAATATCAGCTACGACCATAAAGATGTGCTGGGTAATACCCTGGAAGAAATAGCCAGGGAAAAAGCAGGCATCATAAAAGAGCATGTACCCGTGCTGGTAGGTGAACTGGTACCTGAAACTGAAAGGGTTTTCTTTGAGCAGGCAATGCACAAAAGAAGCACTGTATACTATGCCGATGCTATGTGGGACCTCGTGCGCATTAACCAGGATGATCAGTACCAGCACTTTAAAGCCATCAACCGCGCGAAGAGGGAAATGCACGAACTTTCATGTGATATGCAGGGAAGCTACCAGTATCACAATATAAAGAACGTATTGGCTGCGGTAGAGATACTTAAGGCGAATCAAGGCATCGAGATACCTCTTGACAATACGTTACGGTCATTCTCCAAAGTAAAGCGGGCAACAGGGCTGCGCGGCCGCTGGGAGATATTGCAGCAGGAGCCACTTGTAGTAGCTGATGTAGCGCACAATCCTGCAGGTCTTGCAGAAGTACTAAAGCAGTGGGAAGACATTGAAACAGACGGGAAACATATAGTAGTTGGCTTTGTGAAAGATAAAGATATAGCTGAAGCACTCGCTATCTTCCCTGGCAGTGCGAGCTATTATTTCTGCAATGCCAATATACCAAGAGCGTTACCTGCAGCTGATCTCGCCGCTATAGGCCTGCAAACGGGGCTGAAAGGAAATAGTTACAGCAGCGTGGCCGATGCAACAACGGCTGCACTATCCGCTATGCAAGCTAATGATGCACTATTGATAACAGGAAGTTTTTTTGTGGTGGCAGAAGCGCTGGTAGCTATCAGCCGTGAAGAAAAGGCACTCAACAATTAAAGCTCAATTTCCCCCTCAAACACAAATTCTGCCGGGCCACTAAGGATTACATTTTGTGCCGAAGTAGCAGTTGTCTTAGTAAAAGAAACTTTGAGCATACCGCCGGGAGTTTCTATATCTAAACTAAAGTCGCCCGTCTTATCTTCACTTGAGGCGATAGCCACTGCTGTAACACCTGTTCCACAACTATAGGTTTCATCTTCTACGCCGCGTTCATAGGTGCGTACAAAAATGTCTCCATCCCTGCGTTGAACAAAATTCACATTAATACCCTTTGGCTCAAATTCAGCCTGGTGGCGTATTGCGCGGCCCCTGCCAAACACATCTTCTTCCTGCACATCTTCACTCCATAGAATGTAGTGAGGAGAACCGGTGTTCAAAATGCAGTGATCAGCAAATGTCTCAATGTTTTTTACATCCTGCATGTGCAGGCTTACGGTTCCATCGTCATTTATATCAGCATCATGAGGTCCATCTACCGCAACAAAGGATGCTTTGCCATTTATAATTCCAAGTCTTCGGGCAAATGCTGTGATGCACCTTCCACCATTGCCACACATAGTACTTTCAGCTCCGTCGGAATTATAATAGACCATTTTAAAATCATAGCCTGCTTTCGGTTCCAGCAGCATCAACCCATCGGCACCTATTCCAAAGCGGCGATCGCAAAGCACAGCCACCTGGCGGGCGCTAAGGCTTATCTTTTTATCCCTGTTGTCTACAAGAATAAAGTCGTTGCCTGTTCCCTGGTATTTATAAAAGCGGATGCTCATCGGTTCCTTAAGTATTGTTCAGCCTTCGAATCTGTATTGTCTTTTCTTCCGTTAGGATAAAGGTAGTTTCTCCAGTTCATATCCCGCGCTTCTCCCGTAACGGTAGAATGCAGCAATATGTAGTCATTGGCCAGTTGCGGTGGCTTATAAAACAGGAAAACACCGTCCTTTCCCTGCCCTGCCACGCTAAAGTACTGCCATACCTCGTAGGGCAAGGCATCCTGCTCTGCAGAAACTACCAGTCTTTCATTAGGCTTGCCGTACTTCAGGTATGCCATGCCCCGCTCCGTTTCATAGCCCGGTTTGCCCGCCGAACCGAATATCCTGTTTACTTCACGCACTTTGTCTGCATACTTTTCCCATTCTTTTTCGGGTTTGGCAGCATTGCGCGCAGCCCAGAAATTATAGACAAAGTGACGGGTATACACTTCATTGGGCTTGCTAAGGAAGCCAAAGATATTCTGCTTTTCTGCTCCGCGACTGATAGGCAACAGCATCTTTAGAATGGCGACCAGTTGCTCGTGAGTGTACTTGCCCACAAACGTGCGGTGAATGTCCAGTACCACAATGTCCTTCTGCGCGCTTGTATCAAACTCATTGCGTTTAATGGTGGTGTCTTCCCATGGCTTTTTATTGAAGCGCTGGAAGAAGATTGCCTTCCTGTCTATTTCCTTACCCGACTTATTGTATACCGAAGCATTCAGGTAATAGTTGCCCGAGTGGAGCGACATGATATTCATGGAGCCGTAAACAGGCACTACTGATCCCGGCACCAGGGTATCCATCTTTATCATTTTATCGATTGGCGCATCATCAGGTTTCCGGGAAATGTATACGCTTTGGATAAACGGTTCCTGGTCTTTCAATTTATCGAGACCATATACTTCAAAATAGTAATTGAGCGCTCCTTTCCGTTCATCCAAAAAAGCAACATTCAAGGGAAAATGCTGCATGGAATTCCTGAAGAACGGACTTTCATCCCGCGACTTGAAAGCAGTATCTATGAGCTGAAGTTCGCTTATTCCCCGATCTTTGAGCGGGCCCACGGTAAAAGTATCAGTATAGGAAAAGCTATTGCCTGCGGCATTATCAAGCTCTGTGAGACTTATGTCCAGTTTTATTTTACCCGGGCGCAGGCTATAGCGATGCAGGTCAATAAGTGCCTGGCTCATTGCTGACTGCTTATCGGGCATGCCCGCAGTCTGGAAGATAAAATGGTCTTCGCTAAAGGTTCCCGTATCGTTACTGAGCCTTACATCCACTCTCAGTCTCGTTTGCCAGCCGGTTTCTATTTGCTCAAAGTGAAGTGAAACCGGGTCGATCTCCCAATAGACTTCCAGGTAGGGCGAAAATGCTTCACCCTTCTGCACATAAAAAACTTTATGATTCACAAAGGCTGTAATAGCTGCCCCCGCCTTAAACGCAAATGATAATAGTAAAAAACAAATCCCGGCTAACTGCCTCATCCTGTTTATTTGTCGCAAATTACTTTATTTGCATTGTATGTCTGTCATCATCAGTTCCTTTATGCCTTTTCCCTGCATTGCATGGTGGATAAAGATCATGCGAAGCGATACGCTCATCCTGGACCGTGCGGAACATTTTGAAAAGATGTCGTATCGCAACAAGTATTACATCACGGGATCGAACGGAATGATAAGCCTGAGCGTGCCTCTGGTGAAAGGCAGGGAGCAACGCAGCCCCGTTGGAACTATTGAGATAAGCAATACCGAAAAATGGCAGGTACAGCATTGGCGCACATTAGTCTCCGTTTATAAACGTTCTCCTTACTTTGATCACTATGAGTCATCACTGCAGCAGCTTTTTGAAAAGGAGTTCAGGTTACTTTCAGATTTTGATTTGGCAAGCATAGAATGGCTGGCTGCGCAATTGAAGCTTAGATTAAATATTGAATTTGCAGACAGCTATCAGAAAAGCTATGCAGGAACTGATCTACGCAATATGAAACGCAGCAAAGAAACGAATGGCTTTCATCCAAAGTATTACCAGGTTTTTGAAGAAAAGAACGGGTTTCTACAAAACCTAAGTTTGCTGGACCTTCTTTTCTCTGAAGGGCCTGCTACCAGTGATCTGCTAAATAAGTGGGGAGACTAAAAATCACGCATCTTCCAGACACCAAGCATGGCTTCCTTTACGATGCCTTTGCTCATTTTGGAAACACCTTCGGTACGGTCAACGAAGGTAATAGGTACTTCTTTTATCCTGAAGCCCAGTTTCCAGGCCCGGTATTTCATTTCTATCTGGAAGGCATAACCTATAAAGCGAACATCATCCAGCGGAATAGCACTCAGCACCTTCGCTGTATAGCACATAAAACCTGCAGTAGCATCTCTCACCGGCATCCAGGTGATCATACGGGTATAAAAAGAAGCGCCTTTGGAGATGAATATCCTGTCCCAGGGCCAGTTTACAACCTTACCGCCTTTTACATACCGGGACCCTACAGCTACGTCAGCCCCTGCTTTGCAGGCATCATAGAGTCGTAGCAAGTCATCGGGATTATGCGAGAAATCAGCGTCCATTTCAAAAATGTACTGGTAGTTTCTTTGCAGGGCCCATTTAAAACCGGTAATGTATGCAGTACCCAGGCCAAGTTTTCCGCTTCTTTCTATCAAATGAAGTCTTTCGGGAAATTCTTCCTGCAATCTTTTAATAATTGCTGCAGTGCCATCAGGAGAACCGTCGTCGACGATAAGCATATGAAAATTACCCTCAAGGGAAAAAACCTTGCGGATGATTTTTTCTGCATTCTCCTTCTCGTTATAAGTAGGTGTGATTACGAGTTTGTCCAAGCAACAAATTTAAACCGCCAAAATAGTAAATAAACCGATAATTGAACGCTAAATAATGTTTATGTCTTTATATTCAGGCTTTTCAGTTTCATCCGGTTAAGTATCTCCGAAATCTTCTGTTTGGTGTGAAGAGCGAAGTCAGCCTGCATCATCCAGTCATAATATTGCGGCTCTGAAGTAAAAACCTCCTCCACCTTGCGGCCCTTATTTTTCCCGAAATTGAAAACCGGGTGTCCGTCTTTCATTATTATACGGCGGGCATAGTCTACATACTCGTCCTGGTTAGTAAAGTCGGCAAGAGGTTTAACTTCTTTGCTAAGATCTGTATATTTATCCAGCTGTGCCTCCAGCACTTCTATGGTAGCCATAATATCCGCCTCTGCGCTATGCGCATTTTCCAGTTGTTTATTGCAATAGAAACTGTAGGCGGCACTCAGGGAGCGGCTTTCCATTTTAAAGAATATCTGCTGCACATCTACCATATGCCTGTCGGTAAAATCAACATTGATCCCGGCTCTCAGAAACTCCTCTGCCAGCAGTGGAAGGTCGAACTTACTTGAGTTGTAGCCCCCCATATCGCAGCCTTTCATCCAGTCGTATATCTCGTGGGCCACTTGCTTAAAAAGAGGGGAATCCTTTACATCATCATCTTTAATACCATGAAATTCGGTAGAAGACGGCGGAATGGGCATACCGGGGTTGATGCGCTTCACATATTTATCCTTGCTGCCATCGGGGAGAAGTTTTACCAGGGCTAACTCCACTATCCTGTCCTTCGCGGGGTCTGTACCGGTTGTTTCAAGGTCAAAGAAAACAATCGGTCGTTTCAGTTGCAGATTAGCCATGATTCACATTTATCTTTTGCGAACTTACTGCATTCCAGTCAATTCCATCAAAAGTACCTGAACTCATAAGCAGCAGGCACACGCGCCTTTCTGCATTATTTAACAGTTCTTTCACTGCCTCTTCCAGCTTTGATTTTTCATCTATTACCCGGAGATCGTCTCTTTTAAAGTAAGACTGCACCGTTTCCTTTTGCAACGAAGGCAAGCCCTTAAGAGACAAGGCATGATGACTGAAATATACAATAGCATCATCTGCCGAGTCCATACTATGAGCATACTCATTAAGAAATTGTTCGTTCAGACTGCTATATGTATGCAGTTCGAAACAGGCTATTACCTGCCTGTCGGGGTAGGCCTCCTTTACTGCATCCAGTGTAGCCTTTAGCTTAGAAGGGGCGTGAGCAAAATCCCGGTACGCCACTATTTGTTCATCTTCCTTTATTTTTTCCAGTCGCTTAGCAGCGCCTGTGAAGCTAGCTATTGCTTTGTAGCAACTGCTCTTGCTCAGGCCCAGTTCCTCACACACTGCAATTGCTGCCTGCATATTCAGCAGGTTGTGCCTGCCAAATACTGAAACCTGTATTGGTCCTTTTTCAGTATCCAGTATTGCTTCACCGTTCTCGTAATGAAATGCCGGCATGGAATAAGGTACCGCCTTCAGATTACCTGCGGATGTGCCAACTACCTTCTGAACTTCTTCATCTTCGTTGTTATAAAATACAGGTACTCCCGCCTGTATACCTTCCAGGTATTGCTCAAATTGGTTGCGATAAATATCGTAAGTCGGGAATACATTAATGTGATCCCAAGCTATGCCGCTGAGCACTGTAATATGCGGATGGTAGAAAAATATCTTTGGCCTTTTTTCTATAACAGAGGCAGGATATTCATCACCCTCCAAAACTATTACCGGGGCATCACTCAGCTGCACCGACTGGTCGAATCCCGCTACTTTAGCTCCCACCAGGTAATCGAATTGGACACCCTCATGACGCAAAATATGCATCACCATAGACGTAATAGTAGTTTTGCCATGGCTACCGGCTATCACCACCCTTTTCTTGTTTTTACATACCTCGTATACATATTGGGGGAAGGAATAAATGGGAATGCCCTTCTTCTGCGCTTCCAGCAACTCAGGGTTATCGGCTTTGGCATGCATTCCCAGTACAATAGCGTCCAGCTTATCAGTTATCCGTTCCCGGAACCAGCCAAAAGCGCCGGGTAAAATGCCCGCCGCGGCCAGGTTGCTCTTAGCCGGATCATTTATCTCATCATCGCTGCCGGTTACCACATATCCCTGCCTCAACAATGCCAGGGCCAACTGATGCATAATAG
>CAMPKR010000074.1 GCA_946887345.1 uncultured Bacteroidota bacterium
TTAATATAAAAATAGGTCTATCTTTGTCCCAGACTTTTTTGAATATGAAGGAGCTGTTAACATATATAATGGCATTGGGACTAGGATTTCTTACTATCCAGTCCTGCAGAAAACTGGAGCCTAAAGCTCCGGCTGAAGAGCAGATACTGGATGGGCCGGTGGCGGGTCTCACAGGCGAACAAAATGAGATGTTTCTGCGGGGGGATATTGCCTTTAATGATGAAGTTTTTACCAAAGAAAGCGGGCTGGGGCCTTTGTTTGTTTCTACCTCGTGTGGGTCCTGCCACGCAGGCGATGGTAAAGGACATCCTTTTACCACACTTATCCGTTTCGGGCAAAGCGACGAAAGTGGCAACCTGTTCCTGCATATGGGTGGTCCGCAATTGCAAAACAGGGCACTGGCAGGGTACACTCCGGAAGCAATACCTGCGGGGGCAAGTTCCTCAAAATTCACTCCACCGGCCAACACTGGTTTGGGCTATATAGATGCAGTAAGCGATGCCGACTTACTCGCACTAACTGATCCTAATGATGCAGACGGTGATGGAATCAGCGGCGTGGTGAATCTTATCCCTTTAAAAGGTTTCCTTACGCCAAGAGCCAACAGCATCGTAGTAAATGGTAAGCATATCGGCCGCTTTGGTAAAAAAGCAGGAGCGTACGATCTGCTGCAGCAGACAGCCGCTGCCTACAACCAGGATATGGGCATCACTTCCACTTACGAACCGTTTGATACTTATACAGGTCATGCAGTAGAACAGGAAGTAAGCAATGTTACAGTTCAGGACGTAGTGTTTTATTTGAAAGCGCTGAAAGCTCCTGTACAACGGAATACAAATGATCCCGATGTGGTGCTGGGCCGACAATTATTTGTGCAGTCAGATTGCAGCAAATGCCACACACCTGAATTGAAGACAGGCTATTCTCCTATTGCGGCTCTGTCTTACAAAACTTTCTCTCCCTACACTGATCTGCTGATGCACGACATGGGGCCCGGACTGGATGACGGCTATACTGAAGGAACTGCACGGAGCTATGAATGGCGTACCCCTGCACTCTGGGGACTTGGACTATCTAAAGCCTCCCAGGGCGGAGCGTACTTCCTGATGCACGATGGCAGGGCAGGCAGCATAGAAGCTGCGATACTGTTACATGGTGGTGAAGCTGCTCAGAGCAGGGATAAGTACAACTCGCTGAGTGAAGAGGAAAGGAAGAAACTGGTAAAATTCCTGGAAAGCCTATAAGTATGAACCGAAGAGATTTTATCACCAAAACCTGTATCTCCTGCACAAGCCTAACCCTGCTCAGCAGCTTTATAGAAAGCTGTACAACGGTGCGTTACACTTCGGGTACACTGAACGAGAACGGAATGCTAGTGGAGCTGAAAGAGTTTGATACAAGAAAGGAAGGCAAACGGTCTTACGTAATAGTGAGGAATGAAAGCCTGCAATATCCTATATGTGTGTATCGACTGGACGACGATAGTTATAGCGCAGTATTAATGCAATGTACCCACCAGGGCGCAGAACTGCAGGTGGCAGGCGACCAACTGACCTGTCCTGCACATGGAAGTGAATTTGACAAAACAGGGATGGTTACCCAGGGCCCGGCAGCTATGAACCTAAGAAGCTTTCCTGTCAGTATCGAAAACGAACAATTGTTCATCGACCTTAGAAAAAGATCATGAAATATATAATCCTTATACTGACGATATTCTTTGCATTTAATGCCGGCGCGCAGATTGATAGCAGTTTGCTGCGTAGAACACCTGTAAATACCGCCGGCAACATGCTGAATATGGATGCGGTTTATAACCGGCCTTTCCTTTCGGTAGGAAAGCTCCCTGTGGCGCTGGGTGGATATGCGGAAGCTAACTGGCAACACCTCGGCACAGATGGCGTAACCGAAGGTCATCAGTTCCAGATGCGGAGGTTTACTTTGTTCGTTGCTTCATCAATCAGCAAACGCATCAAATTTCTTTCCGAAATAGAATTTGAAGACGGAACCAAGGAAATCAATATCGAGTTTGCGGCGATGGATGTAGAATTCGATCCGCTCCTGAACCTGCGAGGCGGCATCATCATGAACCCCATCGGGGCATTTAATCAAAACCACGACGGTCCTAAATGGGAATTTGTTGATCGTCCTGTATCTGCTACGCAAATGCTACCTGCCACCTTTAGTAACGCGGGCTTCGGTATTTATGGCAAGAAATATAGTCAGGATTGGGTATTCGCGTATGAAGCGTATGTTACCAATGGGTTCAACGACCGCGTAATAGACAATAGCGACGGCAGAACTTCGTTGCCCGCAGTAAAGGAAGACAAAGACAGGTTTGAAGAAAGTTTCAATGGCTCGCCTTTGCTAACGGGAAAGCTGGCGATACGCAATAAGAAGATTGCTGAGGTAGGCATATCATACATGGGCGGTATCTACAATAAATTTGAAGATGATGGCCTTGTCATCGACAAAAGAAGACGAGCAGATGTGATAGCGGTTGACGCTAATAGCACTTTGCGCGGTATCAATACCTTCATCAATGCTGAATGGGCCTGGGTGATGGTTGATGTGCCTGCTACTTATACACAGCAGTATGGCGACAAGCAACAGGGGGGCTTTATAGACATAGTTCAGCCTGTATTCAAAAGGAAACTATTCGGCTTTGAAAAGTCTGTGATCAATCTTGCCTGTCGTTTAGAGTATGTCGATTGGAATGTAGGTAGCTTCAGGGAAACAGGTGGCAATATCGCCGATGATTTTGTGAGTATCGTACCCGCACTTAGCTGGAGACCTTCTCCTCAAACGGTCATCCGCCTCAATTATCGTTACAGTTGGCAGCAAGACCTGCTGGGCAACCCTCCTGCGCGTACTGCAGGGTTCCAGGCTGGCTTCTCTACTTATTTTTAGATTTTTATCGGATAAACCCTATACAATGGTCGTCTAGCCAGGTGACTTTGTGAAGTTTCCCAAGAACATCGGGAGTTGCTTCTTCTTTAGTTAGGATCGCCACCTGTCCTTTAAAGTTCGGAATCGCATGCGGGTTATTTAAGTATACCGGTTCTTTCTCATTCCAGGTGATGTAAAGAAATATATGTTGTCTTGGCTTGCCCAACATAATTACTTGCTTCGTTTGGGTAAAGTATGGACTGTTCTTACCAAGAATTTCATGCTGTCTTGTAGGTAGGTTGTACAGGTCACGGAAATGCCAGCACAAACTAAAGACGGTGAATACCGCAAATGCATAACCAAGCATCTTCCATTTAGAGCTTACATATAGAACCGTACTTGCTGTTACTATTGCTACATAAGGAAAGGCCGGAGCCAGGTACCAATAATGTTTGTTCGTTGCGAAGGTGAGCAACATACTCAAGGGCAAAATTATGCAGAGCGAAAAAACAATCAGGTCATTATTGTGGTCTAGTATTATTCTTTTGACTTGCCTGCTTTTTCTGACCAAGTAAATGCTGCCCACTGCCAGGCCCGCAAAGAAAATGTAGTGCCACATGTTCATTTTGGAGTCCAGTGTTGAAAAAACGAAGGCATAATCGGGCCGCTGGCCAAAATTATCGCTGGTAAGCCGGCGGAGAGTATCATGCACCAGCATAGTTTCTACAGCATTGCTACTGCCATAGAAGGAACTATTGAATGTTTTGCCAAACATGGCCACAAGCAATACCCATGAAGAGATGATCAACACCAACAGGAGCAACGCCAGCCAGGTATGTTTGTCTCTGGTAAAGTCCCTGAGTTTCCCTTTTAAGAGCAAGTAAAGAAAGTAGCAGGGCAGGTAAAGTAAGGCTGCGGTCCCTTTAGTGTAAAAGGCAAGACCGGTAAATAGGGCAGTGCAGTAAATCGATCTCCTGTGCCCGAGATCGACGGCACGAATGAAATAGTAGCTGGCAATAGTTAGAAAACAGAGCAGCAACGCGTCAAAGTCACCGCTTATACCCATATGTCTTGCTACTATCGAATTACTCCCCAGGAGGATCAGGCTACTGAGAAAAGCCGTCCATTCATCTGTTTTCAGTCTTACGAGCCGGAAAAAATATAGGAAGAAAACAAGAATGGCTATCACCGAGGGCAGTCTGAATGCAAACTCGCTAATCCCGAACAGTTTAAAGCTCAACACTGCCATCCATATGAAAAGAGGAGGCTTGGCATTCCATGTATCTAACTGCTCTCCGTAATATAAGTTGACAAAGTCACCGTTTTGGAGCATTTGGTAAGCATTCACACCGTTTCGGGCCTCGTCCCACTCCATAATGTCCCATGCTCCCAGCCGGTACAAACTGAAAAAAGAGGCAGTAACTATAACTAAAAGTTGAAGGAGGATGGGCTTCCTTTCCATGGCTTATAAGGGGTAAAATGTTGATTATATGTCAAATAACATGTTTTATCCCGAAATTTACAGTAATTGTTTACAAATTAGGGCAAATGCGATATCTTTAGCAGACAATTCTGGATAATCCCGTTCACCATCATTTTTTATCGGGTAATTTATTTACATAGTTTGATATGAGCATTTTTACAAAAAGAAAGTTCAGGAATGGATTTATGTCTGTTTCTGTAATGCTATGCTTACTGGGTAGTGATGCATTGGCACAACCTAAAGCCGGTACCGATCAGGGCATAAGGAGGAACACGAGGGACAACTCTCCCAAATCTATAACTCTTCCTGAGAACAGCAGTTATAGTCCCGCAGATGCGCAGGCTATATTCAGCCAGTACCTGGAAGTGAGTGAAGCCAATAAGATGGTATTAGGCAATAGTACGAACAACAAAATGGGCGTAACTATTGATCGTTACTGGCAGCACTACCAGGGCATTAAGATAGATCGCGCAGCATATACTGTCTTTTCCAAAGACGGCCGCGTAAGGTTTCTTACCGGTAACTTTTACAAGATAAACGGTGGCTTGCCAACCAGCCCAACCCTCACCGAAACACAGGCTTTCAATAAGGCACTGAACTACATCGGCGCCCAGAAATATATGTGGCAGGATGCAAAGCAGGAATCTTTTAAAAAGAAGATGGCTAATGATCCTTCTGCAACCTTCTTCCCTAAAGGCAAGCTTGTCTACATAGAAAAACTGAACGGCAATGATTGGGATGGCCAATTGCACCTTGCTTACAGCTTCGACATTTATGCTGAGAAGCCCCTTAGCAGGGACATAGTATATGTAGATGCCATCAACGGGCAGATACTGCATAAAAACCCGCAGATAAAGCATACGGTTGCTACCGGCATATCTCGCTATAGCGCCACGGTGCCTATGATCACTGGCTTTACCTTTGGTCAGTACCACCTCGCTGATTCTACAAGGGGTGGTGGTGTGTTTACCTATGATATGCAGGGTAGCACCAACTATGGTAACGCCCAGGAATTTGATAACAACCTGGTAAACTGGACTACCATGGATGAGAGCATTGATGCTCACTGGGGTGCAGAAATGGTATACGACTACTGGCAAACACAAGGCCGTAACAGCTTCGACAATGGTAATGCTGCTATTTATAGTTTCGTTCATTACGACGTTAGCTATAACAACGCCTTCTGGGATGGTTCTGTAATGACGTACGGAGATGGTACCGGTAGCGGCGGCGGTGGCTTTGACCCTCTTACTTGTATAGACGTAGTGGCCCACGAGATAGGCCACGCCGTTTGTCAATACACAGCTGATCTGGACTATGTAGGCCAGTCAGGTGGTATGAACGAAGGCTTTAGTGACATCTGGGGTGCTGTAATTGAATCATGGGCCAACCCCAACGAAATAGATGCTACCCCCAAAGACACCTGGACAATGGGTGAAGAAATCACCAACGCGGGTTTTGGTCTCAGAAGTATGAATAATCCTGCCTCTCACGGCGATCCTGATACCTACCTTGGTACTAACTGGGTACCTACAACAGGTCCTTGCAACAGCGGTAACGACTACTGCGGTGTGCATACTAACAGTGGTGTACTGAACAAATGGTTCTATATACTGACAGTAGGCGAAAGTGGAACGAACGATATAGGTAACAGCTACGCCGTTACCGGTATTGGAATGACCACTGCCGCTCTGATAGCTTACCAGACAGAACAGGCGCTGGTAAATAACTCTGACTATGCAGATGCCCGTGCTGCTTCCATAAGTGTCTCAAGCGCATTGTATGGTCCTTGTTCTTCTATAACGGAGGCTGTGACTAATGCATGGTATGCAGTGGGTGTTGGTGCTGCATTTGTACCTTGCTTCCCTGTAATAGGTTTCCAGGCATCTACTAACTCAACTTCCGAGTGGAACAACACTACGGTTTGCCCTTCCAGTAAAACGATAAATATCCCCGTTACTGTTACAACTGCCCCTACCGGTGGTAACGCTGTAGTAACATTGTCGGCCCTTACAGGAACTGCTGTGAATGGCGTTGACTATACCATCACCACCGGTTCTCTTACCTTCCCTGCTGGCAGCACCACTACTCAAAATGCTGTTGTAACTATTTATGACAATGGTGCCATCAATGATAGCAAATTTGTAACCTTCCAACTGAGCCTGCAAACTAATGGCAGTAATGCACAGCTAAGCAGTATCTTGGATACTACCCGCCTCTCGATTGTTAACCAGGACAATGCTCCTACGCCAGGCTCTACAAATGTGTGGAATGTTCTTGCAGGGAACACTACAAGTAATCAAAGCTCACCATTCCAGAGCAGTTTTAGAAAGGTACGGATGCAACAGATATATACTGCTGCGGAACTGACCGCAGCCGGCGTAATACCTGGCGTGCCTATTTCGGCCCTGGCTATGAATGTGACGACCAAGAATTCAACGATACCCTATACCGGCTTTACCATTAGCCTGGCGCATACAGCCTCCGCTACCTTCCCCGGTAACAATTTCCTTACGCCGGCTTTTACACAAGTTTATTCTGCGGCCTATTCTACCGTAGTTGGTTGGAATACTCTTCCATTTAGTACCAACTTTACCTGGGATGGTACCAGCAACATTGTCGTCAACTTTTGCTTCAATAATGCAACGGATATCAATGCAAACGACGTCCTTGACGGCTACCAGGGCACAAATGCCACAACCGTATTCAATAAGTCAAACGGATCAACAGCAGGCTGCTCATTAACAACCACCTCTGGTACCTCGCCGGCTAAACCAATTTTACGCCTGACACAGGTGGTTCCTGCAACCGCAATGGAATCTACTCTGGCCAGCACACGCATCTGGAACGTAAGGTCTAATACCGAAGTGTACTTCTACTCTACAGCAGACAGCCAGTTGATCACCGGTATCCGGAACATGAACAATAACCTCGGTTGTGTTACAGCTAACCTCAGTGCAGCGGGCAACGGTTTTGTTCCTGCAAGCTTCGGTGGTGTTAACAGGTCAAGGAAAGAAGTGACAATTACACCGACTATAAATGGTAGCACTACCACGTACAATGCTACTATCTATATGACTGCAGCGGAAATGAGTGGTGTGAATCCTTCTACGCTCTTCCTGGTGAAAACTAATGAGCTTACAGATGCTACCATCCACCAGGGTAACTCTACACTCATTACTCCTACAGTAAGTGCGAACACCAGCTATACTTCGTTCTCCGGCAATTTCACCGGCTTCTCCCGTTACTTCCTGACTGACGGACCACTGCCTCCGCCTCCACCGGTTATTACTCCGGCAGGCCCTACTACTTTCTGCCAGGGCGGTAGCGTGATTCTTGTGGGCAACACTGGTTTCGGTCTTTCATATAGCTGGTTGCTGAATGGTGTTCTGATTTCAGGTGCTACCGCCAGCAGCTATACAGCTACGCAGGCAGGTAACTACCAGTTAATCCTCACTAATTCTGTGAACGTAAGTGATACTTCAGCAGTGACGGTGGTTACAGTTAACCCCGCACCTACAGCGGTTGCTACACCTACCGGACCTACCAGCGTTTGTAACGGTGGTTCTGTTACCATGAATGCAACTACAGGAACGGGTTATACCTATCAGTGGGCTATCAACACAGTAAATATCCCCGGTGCTACTTCTTCATCCTATACAGCCTCTTCTACCGGCTTCTATACAGTGACAGTAACTGCGGGTGGTTGCGCTGCGACTTCTTCGTCAGTTTCTGTTATTATCAATGCAAATCCTGTAGCTACTGCCAACGCTAATACTCCTGTATGTATCGGTAGTACGCTCTTCCTGACGGCAAATGCTGTTCCGGGGGTGTCTTATAGCTGGACAGGTCCAAATGGATTTTCATCTAACCTGCAGAATGCCCAGGTGCCAAACATTCAAAATTTCAACTCAGGCGACTACTACCTGACGGTTACTAATACTACCACAGGTTGCTTCGGTCTGGACACAGTGAATGTAAGCACACAAAATGGCGCACCACCTGCAATGCCGGGTGCGATCACAGGTCAGACTCCTGTATGCGAAGGCACGGCCAACAACTACTTTGTCGCACCTGTATCAGGAGCTTCATCTTATACATGGACACTGCCTAACGGCTGGACAGGCACAAGTTTAGACACCCTGATAACGGCAACTGCAAGTAATGTAAGCGGTAACATTAGCGTGACTGCCAACAACTCTTGCGGAAGCAGCGCGCCTTCTTCAATGGCAGTTACAGTAAACCCGGCTCCTGCCGGGCCGGGTGTAGTCGGTAACATTGTTTATTGCCTCAACGAAACACCCGCTCAACTTACGGCCCAGGGCAACAACCTGATGTGGTATACGCAAGCTGTCGGTGGCACTGGTGATCCAAACGCTCCTACACCTCAGACAACTACTGCAGGCTCTACCTCTTACTATGTAAGCCAGTCGAATGGTATCTGCGAAAGCCAGCGTTCTATCATATTGGTTACTGTAAATACTCCTCCTGCGGTGAGCATCACCCAGGTGGGCTCTACGCTTACGGCCAGCGGTTCTTATCCTTACTACCAATGGTACAGGAACGGCACATTAATAATAGGCGCAAACGGCAACGTATACCTGGCAACAATGGATGGTGACTATACAGTAGTGGTTACAGACATCAACAGCTGTGCTGATACCTCTGATATTGTTTCTATTGTAACAGTAGGCGTCGGTCAACTGAATGGCAGCGAGCCGCTCTTCTATCCTAACCCGACAACAGGTTTCTGCTGGTTAGAACTTCCGGCAACCGTTGGTACAACCGAGGTGTTGATAACCGATGTTGCTGGTAAAGTGATAGAAAGAAGACTGGCTAAAGATGAAAGGAAACTGCAATTTGACCTCAGCAAGGTGGCAAGAGGTGTCTATATGGTGAAAGTTATTACACCGGAAAAGACCTACACGTCAAGAGTTACTTTGCAATAATTCAACAAACGTATTAAAAGCCGTCCCGTTACCGTCCCGGTAACGGGACGGCTTTTTTTGTGGGACCGTGTATATATATGAACTTTCTCATGATGA
>CAMPKR010000075.1 GCA_946887345.1 uncultured Bacteroidota bacterium
ACATTGCATTACGGCGCGGGCCAGCTTCACCGGGTTTTTAATATTGCTGACACCACTCACGGCTCCTGCTTCCAGTCTTTTGCCTTCCATAATAGAGGCATCCATCTCGTGCCCGCCTGCACTATTGAAAACGGAACCTCTGCCCGCATTGAACATAGGAAAATCCTCCAGCGAAGCTACCGCCGCTTCTACTGCATCAAGGCTGCTGCCCCCGGAGGTTAAGACTGTATAGCCTGCATCAAGGGCAACATTCAAACCCTGCTCATATTGCAGTTGAAGTTCGGCAGTCATACTGCTGCGGAGAATGGTTCCGGCTCCGCCGTGTATGGCTAGTACCATTGGTATTCTGTTGATAGGCTGCTAAAGTAGCTTAAAAATTACTTCTTCAGCGTGTCCATGCTATTTGCCGCAGGCGTAATAGTTTGCGCAGGTGGCGCTGCTGCCCTCCTGGATGTGTCTCGTCTTCTGCGTGCGGAGCTTGCGTCGCCGGAGCCTGTCGCGGTGGCATTTGTCGCATTGCGACCTGAACCCTGGCGAGGCTGAGCATCATTTGTACCACGCCTATTACTTTCACCACGCCGGGTTGGTTCTCTTTCAAAATCAGTTCTCGGAGTTACTGCCTCTCTGCCACTATTTGAAGTTGAGTTTCCTTTGTGCTGTGCCGTGGCGGTACTGCACCAGCATACCGATGAGATTATGGCCAGTGCTAAAATCCTTTTTTTCATAGCTATAATTTTAAGACTGAAAACAACGAAAGGGATAGCTAAAACACTATGCCCCTGCATCTAAAACTATCTTTAAAATTATTTGAAGGGCGTTAGCTGATCAGCTTGCCCTGTTGTATTTATACGTTGTCTCAAAGGATGTTCCGTCCGACCAGGTGCCGTAAACTCTTATTAAGAGTACGGTTTCAGAAAGTTCGAGAATCTTCGCTTCATAGCTTGTCTCAAATACAAGGTGCGTCAATTCTATCTGTGTATTGCTTACCAGTACCCAAGTTTGGTTCACACTTGTCTGGGGCGAAGCGACATCACATTTTAAAGGACCCTGGTCAACTAATACTTCATGCCCGTCTTTGGTAAAGGTGACGATGTCATCCTTCTGACAGTCGTCCATATTGCCGTAGATATCCTGTGTAGCATGCACGCCGTCCTTTTCGGTATTAGTATACGCTTCTACCAAAACCCAGGAGCCCTGCGTAAGCAGTTGGTACTGGCTTTTAGCAGGAATTGCTTTTTGTTCCTTCTTGCAGGAGAAGAGAGCTGACGACAGCAAACAGAAAAAGAGTAATGCCTTTAACGAACCCATGGCGCTTCGCTTTGATATAAATTTACGAAATACTCTTTGAGATAATGGGGGTGATTTTTGTTAATAGCCGGGCTTTTTACCTCCTTTTTATGGCCACATCTATGAGAATCAGGCCGATGTGCTTCCCGTTTGGGTAGAAATAGTCGATGCTGATGAAACCGTATTGGGGGTTGTAGGTGTACTGTATTTTATAGCGGCCCAGCTTTTCGTGTTCTGAGGCGTTGTACTTTACGAAGAGGCGGCAGGGCAGCATCTGGCCATCAAAGTTGATTGCTGTGTCGCGCAGGTATTTCGTTTTCTGGTAGATGATCGTGCTGTCAAGGCTGCCGTAGGCGTCTTCGTACTCTTTCTTTTCATTGAAAACTTGCTTTTCGGGTGCTGCTGTTAACGCCAGGGGATGACCCGCCACTGCAATGAGCTCATTATCAAACCCAACGTAGTTAAGAGGCAACTGCAACTCCACCCTATCTTCTTCGACTGTCATATTCCGCACCTGGAAATAATCGTGACGGGTGTTTTCCCATTTTATCTTTTTGAAGGCGGTGCTATAGCTGGTTATATCGGGTTCTTCTATCGTGAAGCTTAGTGTATCGTGCCTTGTTATTCGTCCTTCGGCATAAGTGTACGCTGTGGCATAGGAGAACCGTGATCCGGTAGTAAAAGGTGGCTTCTCCTCTTCTGAACAACCGGCGAGCACTAATAGCAACACCGTTACATATATCTGTTTCCGCATGACCATTTGTGTAATATAGATCAAACTTTGTGCCCGTTGCCACCGGGCGCTTACCTTACAATACGTTGAAATACTTTAGTAATTGTATCACATCCAATGGTCTAAGGTTTTACCTTTACAGCAATAATGCAATCTCATCCCATAGGCATTTTCGATTCGGGTTATGGCGGACTTACTGTCTTCAGTTCTATAGCAGCTTTGTTGCCGCATTACGACTATATATACCTGGGCGACAATGGCCGTGCACCCTATGGAAACCGCTCTTTTGAGACGGTACATCAATACACACTGGAAGCGGTAGAATGGTTTTTTAAAATGGGTTGCCCGCTTGTGATCCTTGCCTGCAATACTGCCTCAGCCAAAGCTCTCCGCACTATACAGCAGCAAGACCTGGAACATATCGGTCCCGATAAAAGGGTGCTGGGAGTGATCAGGCCTTCCGCAGAAGTAATAGGGAATTATACGAAAACGAAGGCTGTGGGCATATTGGGCACGAAAGGCACTGTAAATTCTAATTCGTACAAAATAGAGATCAATAAATTCTTCCCTGATGTAGCTGTGCATCAATTAGCCTGCCCCATGTGGGTACCCCTGGTAGAAAATGGCGAATACGAGTCAGAAAGCGCAGACTACTATGTAAAGAAATACCTTGACCAGCTGCTTTCTTCTGCGCCAGATATAGATACAATACTTCTAGCCTGCACCCACTATCCACTGCTGATGAATAAAATAAAAACTTACCTCCCCCCACATATAAAGGTCGTTGCCCAGGGTGATCTAGTGGCACACAGCCTTGCTAACTATTTAAACCGCCATGCCGAAATAGCAGATGCGATCAGCAAAAACGGAAACATTAAGTTTTATACTACCGATAATAAAGATGATTTCAACTCCCTGGGAAGTGTATTTTTCGGGCGGGAAATCCAGGCGGAATTTCTCGAATTGAAGTAAAAAAATATGCTCCCTGAAAAGGGAGCATGTATACAATTTTTTTAACCATTTAAAGAAGCTTTTTGGGTTTCTCTCTCCACCTCTCCGCCGCTCCTTCATATAGTAAAAGTATATTGTCAATTGTTGAGGTTTCGTTAATGTGCTGTTGGGGAAATGTTAAAACATATTTTCATTTATACTCAACATTATCCGCTTTATACTTACTTACCTAAATACAAGATGAAAAATCGTACCAACCTCGGCTATACCATTATTGCAGACTTCGGGTGCATAACATAGTATGGCGCCCTATAATAGAAAAACCCTCCGGCGCTGCCGGAGGGCGGATTAACCAGGAAAAGTATGGTAGAAGCAGTTTCTCTCTTATGCCTCCAATAGCTTTTTCCAATCCTTAGAGATTAAAATTATTGAAGTGCATTGATTTATGATGTTAAGCCCGGATATAGAACTGTTAAAATATAATTATGCACGTCCCGACCAAGCGAAGGACCGAAGGCAAAACGCCCTCCTATAAATATAGGAGGGCGAAAAAATCTTTCAATTTTTTAACCATTTAAAATTTAAGATTCAAGATTTCTCTCAAATCCTGGCACAAAAATAAACGTTTATCAGTTATATTTTAGTTAAAGTGATTTATTTGCGCATAAAAAACCCCATACATGTGAAAATATGGGGTATAATCTCTTGCTTTACTATCGGGCTATTCTGCCGTGCTTTTTTCAAAAACCTGGTGGCTTTGGGTATTTCTTCTTTCGTGGGTTTCCTTTGCCGCCTTTACAAAGGCTACAAATAACGGGTGAGGATTTTCTACCGTGCTCTTATACTCGGGGTGGAACTGAACACCTACATAGAATGGATGTGACGGTATTTCCACAATTTCCACCAGTCCGGTTTTAGTATTCTTCCCTACAGGTATCATACCCGCGTTCTCGTATGCGTCAATATATTCGTTGTTGAACTCGTAACGATGCCTGTGGCGCTCTGAGATATGAGTAGTGCCGTAAATAGAAGCAGTCTTGGAGTCAGTACGCAATTCGCAGTCATAGGCACCAAGGCGCATTGTTCCGCCCATTTGCGTAATGTTCTTCTGCTCTTCCATCATAGCTATCACCCCCTGGTCTGTATCGGGGTTCATCTCTGTAGAGTGGGCCTTTTGCATACCCAGCACATTGCGTGCAAATTCTACACAGGCCATCTGCATCCCCAGGCAGATACCAAAGAAAGGAATCTTATTCTCACGCGCATAGCGTATGGCTTCTATTTTTCCTTCTATACCGCGACTACCGAAACCAGGCGCAACGAGTATTGCATCGAGATTCTGCAGCTTCTCTACGGCATTGTCGATAGTAAGATGCTCTGAGTGAATGTTACGTACTTCTACCTTGCATTCATTCATGGCGCCTGCATGTATCAGGCCTTCGAGTATAGATTTATATGCATCCTGCAGCTCCACGTATTTGCCTATCAGGCCTATGCTCACTTTCGATTTAGGATAGCGCAGTTTATTCAGGAATTCTTTCCAGCGATGCAGCTCGGGCTCTGTGCCTTGTGGCAGGTTCAACTTCTGGAGGCATATCAGGTCCAGCTTTTCACGCATCATCTCCAGCGGCACGTTATAGATGGTATCCGCATCCAGCGCTTCTATTACAGCTTCAGGGGTAACATTACAGAACAGCGCAATCTTTCTTCTCAGTTCAGTATACAAAGGTTCTTCAGTACGGCAAACAAGCACATCGGGATTCAAACCGTGCTCACTCATCATCTTTACGGAGTGCTGGGTAGGTTTTGTTTTCAGTTCTTTTGCCGCCTTCAGATAAGGTATAAGTGTCAGGTGAACTACGATGCAATTCTCGTCACCCATCTCCCATTTCAGCTGGCGTACAGCTTCTATGTAAGGAAGTGACTCAATATCACCCACCGTTCCCCCAAGCTCGGTAATGACGATATCGAATTTGTTATCCTGCCCCAGCAGGGTCATACGGCGCTTTATTTCATCTGTGATATGAGGGATTACCTGCACTGTTTTGCCCAGGTATGCACCTTCACGCTCTTTATTGATGACGTATTGATAGATTCGGCCGGTAGTAACATTATTGGCCTGCGAGGTAAATGTATTCAGGTAACGCTCGTAGTGACCAAGGTCAAGATCTGTTTCCGCACCATCCTCAGTTACATAGCATTCGCCATGCTCGTAAGGATTCAGGGTCCCTGGGTCAACGTTAATGTAAGGATCAAATTTTTGGATAGTAGTGCTGTAGCCGCGGGCCTGGAGCAGTTTTGCTAACGATGCTGCAATAATTCCCTTTCCGAGAGAAGACGTAACCCCTCCGGTTACAAATACATACTTTGTCATAACGCTCCTGTTTTTAAGACCGGGTTGCGCAGCCAGGTAAATATTACGATAAATATTTGGGGATTGCTGTAACGGTCACACAAAGATAGGAGATAATGCGGGAATGGGAAAATATGTATTGTCAGAAGGAAGAAATTTTCAGCACTCTTTTCAGAGGCCCAGCCCCACACCAAATTCAATGAACTCCGCCTGGATCTTGTGGCATTTCAGCATGGAGTAGACACACAGCTCCTTAATGGGGCCCATTTCGTTCTGAACTACGTAGAAATTATAGCCCAGCTTCTGGTAATACAGCCCGTTTGTCAGGTAGGCCTGTTTTAAATAAAAGCCCAGCTGCAATACAAAGCCAAAACGCCCCATCAGGAATTCATTGCCTATATAAGCGGCACTCTTCCAGGCATGCTTGCCTTCCTCTCCTACATTTACCTCGTTATTCTTCATAAAGGCTACCAGGGAGTTGTGGTAGGAATAGTCGAGCCCCAGGTAAGCCTTGTTCCGGCTGGCGTAGCGTTTGCTCACAAATACTGATGTAGTATATACAGGATATGTTGGCCCGTTGGGAGCATTGAGCTCATTGGCCGAGAACCCCAGCCTTGCCTGGAAGAGCCAGCGATTCTTCAGAGGCGTCAACTCTTTCTTTATTTTTTCCGGATTATCCCCGGCCGGAAAAAATCTTAGCCCGATATGCGCACCATACATATTCACTCCAAGATTCGGTTGCCGCCAGGCCCCGTCCGATATGTGGGTAAAATTGCCTCCCAGGGTTATGGCCCACTGATTATCGATCTTATAGCGAAGATCGGTAGCGAACATGGTAAAGTTGTTCATGTGGCTGCCTACAGCATTGTTAATGGTATCCCAGGTGGGCACCCGCTCATAAAAATTAGTGACAAAACCTGCGCCCAGCCCGAATTTAAACGTCCATTCAAGTTTTTTGCCTCGTACTATGGGTATCTGCAAAACCGGGTAAAGACCAATACACTTACCATACACAGAATCCATTCCGTAGTCTGTATAAGTTATTCCTAGCCCTACCAGGGGATAATGCCTGCGTTGTTGCCAGTCCTTGCGTCCGGCTGTCTGTTGCAACAGGTTGATATCTATTCCTGAGGAGTAAGAAGGAACGGGGCCTTTGAATTTAGCAGAGTGCTTGAATATCTTGCCGCCTATATAACTGGCCTCAACGCCATAACCCACCCAGGGATCTTTTTCCTGAGCAAGGGTGGTAAGACAAAAAAATAGTAGGAAGCTAGCCGAAAACGCCAGCCTGTATCTCTTTAGCACGGTTACAAATGTCCTTTAACGGTTAAAAATAGGAATGATTTGCTAATAAACTTAAATGGCAGGGCTTAGGGCCTTTTATATACCTTTGCGCCATGCGCCGCTTAGCTGCAATACTTTTTCGATCGTTTCTGCAGGGCCTGCTCATTCTCAGCCCAATCGCCATAACTGCTTATGTTATTTATACGGTCTTCGACAGCGTAGACCGTCTTCTGCCTTATTTTCCCCGCGGACTCGGTTTTCTTTCAGTAGTAGCCCTGGTTACGGTAGTTGGCTACCTGGGTACCCGCCTCTTTGTCGGGCGCCTGCTTTTCGATGCCTTCAATCACCTGATGGAGCATACGCCGGGGATCAAATACATCTATTCTTCTATCAAAGACGTGCTTGATTCCTTCGTTGGTGATAAGAAAAAATTCAATAAAGCTGTATGGTTAAGAACCAGCATCACTCCTGAACTCTGGCGCATAGGCTTTGTCACTCAAAGTGATCTCAGCGACCTGGATATGGCAGAAAGCGTTGCTGTATACCTGCCGCACTCATACGCCATATCGGGCTGGGTGGTAGTTACTACTGCCGACAACATTAAGCCGGTAGAAGGCATGAGCTCTGCCGAAGCGATGAAATTTGCCGTGAGCGGTGGCATTACCCGCCACGTAGATGACAAGCATGACAAGAACCACAACTAAACATACCATCAACTTTGGTTCAGGACCTGCCGCCCTGCCTGCAGAAGTGTTGCAGCAGGCTTCAGAAGCGATTGTCAGCTATAACAATACGGGACTCTCCATACTGGAAATACCACACCGGGGTAAGCTCTTTTCAGCAATATTGGAGGAAAGCAAGCAACTGGTCCGCGACATCTGTGGCATAGGCAGCGACTATGAAGTGCTCTGGCTGCCCGGTGGAGGCCGGTTGCAATTTTCTATGATACCCATGAATTTCCTGGGAGAAAGAGAAACAGCAGGATATATAGATAGTGGTCACTGGTCGGCCGAAGCGATGGAGTATGCCGAATACTACGGCAAAGTGCAGTTGCTGGCTAGTAGCAAAGACAGTAGCTACAAAAGTCTGCCGCAACTTCCTGCACAATATCCTGATGACCTCGCCTATGTGCACTACACTACCAATAATACCATATTCGGCACACAGTGGAATGAAGCACCCAAAACTTCCGCGCCGCTGATTGCTGATATGAGCAGCGATATACTCAGCAAGCGGACCAACTATAGCAGGTACGCGATGTTCTATGCCTGTGCCCAAAAAAACATTGGCCCCGCCGGCGTTGCCCTTGCCGTTATACACAAGGATTTGCTGGCAAAAAGCAAACGGGAGCTTCAGCCCATGATGAGCTATGCAGCGCATGCGGCAAAGAACTCGGTGTTAAACACGCCTCCTGTTTTCGCAATCTATACCTCTATGCTTAAACTACGTTGGACGAAGGCAAAGGGCATTGCAGCCATAGAAAAGGAAAACGAAGAAAAGGCAGGGCTTTTGTATGCTGAGCTGGAAAGAAACAGTGCTTTTACCCTGCGGGTCGCAGAAGCTGCGCACAGAAGCAAAATGAATGTATGTTTCAATGCCAAAGACGCCGCAACTGAAAATGCCTTTGTAGCTTTGTGCGCCCAACACAACATCACAGGTATTGAAGGGCACCGAACTGTGGGCGGACTGAGGGTTTCGCTTTATAATGCAGTAACAACCGACCAGGTAAAAGCCCTGGTGAACGTAATGAAAGAATTTGAAAAATAGAATAAGCTAAAGATACATGGCAAAGATCATCCCTTTTAAAGGCCTGAGGCCGAAGAAAGAAATAGCACCACTGATGGCCACTCTACCTTACGATGTGGTAAGTGTAGCAGAAGCAAGGCAATTCAGGAAAGACCCTTACAACTTCTATCACGTTACCCGCTCGGAGATAGACCTTAATGAAAATGTAGACGTGCATAGCATGCAGGTATACGAAAAAGCCAAGGAAACACTGGATCAGTGGATGGCCGATAAGGTGATGGTGCAGGATAACGAGCCCTGCTACTACATTTACGAACTTGAAATGAATGGCCGTTCACAAACCGGGCTGATCTGTGGTTCTTCCTGCGATGACTATTTCAACGGCGTGATAAAAAAACACGAATTCACCCGCCCTGAAAAAGAACTGGACCGGATCAACCATATAAAAACAACTCGTGCCCAAACAGGAATCGTATTCCTGGCCTACAAAGACCATGAGGATGTGCAGGAGATCATCAGCAACTGGAAAAGTAGTCACCGGCCGGAAAACGATTTCAAGTCGGAAGATGGTATACGCCATACTTTCTGGGTGATCGACGACTATGCTAAGGTTTCTCTCATTAGCCGGCTTTTTGAAGAAGAAGTGCCTGCTACTTATATAGCAGATGGTCATCACCGTGCAGCTTCAGCAGGCAAGGTTTGCCAGGAGATGCGCGATAACGGCATGTACATAACAGGAGATGAATCTTTCAATTACTTCATTACTGCTATTTTCCCGGAGAGCCAGCTGGCCATACTGGACTATAACCGGGTAGTAAAGGACCTGAACGGCATGACGGCGGATGGCTTTGTGGAAGCTCTGAAAAAAGATTTTGACGTTGAAAAGGTTACTGAACAATATAAACCGAAAGTCGCACACGAGTTTGGCATGTATAT
>CAMPKR010000076.1 GCA_946887345.1 uncultured Bacteroidota bacterium
TATTGAACCAATGAGCAAAACCTTTCTCGTATTGCGCGTTTGCCGGCATGACAACAACAAGCCTCTTAATAGTATTAATAGGCTGCACGGCCTTGTAAACATAAATGTTCACAAAAGACTTTTGTACGACCTCTTCTACTACATTGCCCAGAAAGGACGCACCATTATGACGATGAAGGCCAATGATGACATCAGTAACCCTATATTCCTTGATAGTATAAATAATGCCGTTGCTGATGTTCAGATCAAAGCGACTAAGTGGCGTGATAACATTGTCAGAAGAGGCAGCACGTCGAATTGCGTTGTCGAGCATTTTCTTCTCTTCTGTGGCATCGGCATTGTTTCTTTCATCACTTATCACATGGAGTGCGTAGACGGGTATATCTACTTTAGGAGGCAGAAGTGTAAATGCCACGTCAACCAATTCATTGACGGTGTCCGGGTAAGCCAGGGATACTAATACCTTATAGGTATTCCCGTTTTTATCCAAGTTTGTCTTCGATCCTTCTGCCATCGCCAGTTTCCGGGAGGCTTTTTCAACTGTTAATGACGAGATAGTACAGGTGACGAGTATCATAAGTATGGCTCCGTTTAGCACATCTTCATTTAAGAGACGGATAGGTTCACCGGTTGAACTTTCGCCAAGGATTATATTATATCCAACCAATACAATAGCAAGTGTGGCACCAACTCTGGCACTGCTTAACCCAAAAATCATCTGGCGTTCTACATTACTAAGCCGAAAGGTTCGCTGGGTCAGCCAGGCACTGATAAATTTTGAAAGCAAAGCAATAATAATCATTACAGCCGCTACCTCTAATGCACCTATACCCTTGAATAACACACGGAAATCTATGAGCATACCAACGCCAATAAGAAAAAATGGTATAAATATGGCATTACCAACAAATTCTATCCTGTTCATCAATGCTGATGTATGAGGTATGAATCTGTTAAGTGCCAATCCGGAAAGGAAAGCTCCAATGATAGCTTCGAGACCAGCTGCCTCAGCAAGGAATGAACCGAGAAAAACCATGGCCAGCACAAAAATGTACTGAGAAACGCTATCGCTAAAATGCTTAAAAAACCAGCGTGCTATTAAAGGAAATACGAAAAAAACAATCGCTCCGAATATAACAGACGAAATAGCAAGCCTTATCCAGAATGCTGACCCTATATTACCTTGAGTTATGCCAATGATCGTAGCCAGTACAAGCAGCGCAAGTATATCGGTAACAATTGTTCCTCCTATGGCCATAGTTACCGAACGGATGCGGGCCACGCCATACTTGCTGGCAATGGGATAGGCGAGTAAAGTATGCGATGATAACAGACTGGCGAGAAGTATGGCTGACGGAGCACTAAAACCGATAATATAGTAAGCTGCGAGGCTACCTGTAATCATAGGCACTATGAAGGTAAACAGGCCGAAGACAAAACTCGTGAGCCTGTTCTTCCTAAATTCCTCCAAGTCTATCTCGAGCCCTGCGGTGAACATAATATATAAAAGTCCTACAGTGCCAAAGAGCACAATGCTGCTATCTCTTAAAAGTAAATTAAGTCCATAGGGACCTATAACAATCCCCGCTAAAATGAGACCAATAATATGGGGTATACGCAGCCTGTTCAGTAGCAGAGGCATGAACAAAATGATGAAGAGCACCAACGAAAAAATGATGACCGGGTTCTTAAGGGGGAGCGAAAAGTCTAGCGCGGACAGTAGTATCATGGCTTCAGGAATTAGGAATGCTTCTTCTCAAGTTGAAGATTAAATACCGTCCGGCAGTTATCCGGTCTATCTATTGCCCGAATACCCTCCATGCGGCCTTCACCGCTTAACTGCAGTCGAATCTGCATGATGGTAGTTTTAGCCGGGTCAGACTCATAGCTTTGCGAAATCAGCTTCAAAGCATTGGCTTCAAAGCTGCCTGTATATATGCGAACAATCGCCTTATTGACAACAACTTTAGCAATAATTGCCCTACCGCGATAGGCTATCTCCCATTGTTCTGTTTTTGTATCGCCAATTGCGCTCCCGGGGCAATCAGTTTCTATACATTGCATCTTCACGTCCCACCGCCCTACTATCTCCGGGTGGTGTATAAAAACTGTATCATGCCTGACGCTATCAAGTGATGCTTCACGAGCTTGTAATGCTTCCTCTTTAAGTTGAAGTTCCTTTTCTTTTGCCGAAAGAAGCTGCTCTTTTTTATCGAGTTCGCTAGTTCTTTTTTTTATTTCACGTTCGCGCTGACCTATATCACAGCCTGTGAATGTGAGCAAAAAAACAAATGATAAAAACAGGTAGCATCTCATGGCAGCGGTTTTTATGAAAGATCCCGATAAGGTTTTAATTTACCAATGTAGGATGGCTTTATGAAATTTATTATATGGATATGTACTTTATACTGTGTGTGATGAACTTACATGAATTGATAAATTCAACGTGCAACCAATCCGACCATTCTCATCTCCACATAAATGCATCAAGATCAAACATCGCCACTTCTTGAGTTTCTGATAACTTCGGCCAAAAACAACTGTGCCTTATCAGGCATGGTTTAGTGTTGATGGCGAATAGTTTAGCTGTGTAAGGATATGTACAAGCGGACTGCACTATACATCAGCTATATGGGAAGCTTTAAATTTAGCCAAGTCATTTAAAAGCACTAAAACCTCGCCAACCGATCTTAAGTAATATTTGGCTGCTGACGGGGTTTGACCAACTTTAATTGTTATAGCATGTTCGGGCATGGCCTTAAATGTATCCTCATCAGTCATATCGTCACCTATGGCTAGTATGAGCTCGGTTGCAGGATTGAGAAACCGGCGGGCGGTTGTTCCTTTATTCACGGAGATACTTTTTATTTCCAGTACCTTATTTCCCTGTACTATCTGAAGGCCAAGGTCGGAGATGATGTGCTTTATATCTGCTATTAATTCTTGTGCCCTCAGTTGACCTAAGCCCTCCTCCGCCTGCCGGTAGTGCCAGGCAAGTGAAAAGCTCTTTTCCTCAATAAACGTTCCCGGTGTCCGGCGGCAATAGACATCGAGTGTATTATATATGTCGGTTTTCCAATCTGCATCCAGGGATCTCAGGCTGTACCAATCTCTAGTATGTTCTTTGTATAAGGCTCCGTGTTCGGCAATAAGGTCTACAGGCAGGTGACCAAACCACTGTTCCAGGCAGTCGTGACCACGGCCGCTTGACAATACTACCTTATTGCGCGGGCAGCTGCTCAGGTTTTCCAAGAGCTGCAGTAGTTTCGGTTCCGGAGCAGCATCATTTATTCTTTCATAGAAAGGAACCAGAGTGCCATCATAATCCAGTATTATAAGTCTTTTCCCTGCCTTTTCATAGCGGCCTTTGATCTTGCCGAGTTCGGTAGCATTAATGAAGGCGGTTTCCATTTCCTTCTGTGAATTTTTTGCATCATCAACCCTGGATATAAAATTCTTTACCCAGTTGTGGATGTTGAATTTCGAGACAGTTTTGCGCATATTATCCATCCTATGCAGCTTCTCGGTATCGGGCATAGTAAGAGCCAGGAACATCTTTTCAGAAAAGTCCCATATGTCGGTCGGGTTGATTGTAACGGCATCTGACAGCTCCCTGGCGGCCCCGGCCATTTCACTCAGCACAAGTACACCACAGCAGTTCCGTTTGCTTGCCACATATTCTTTGCTTACCAGGTTCATACCATCCCTTAAAGGCGTCACCAGGGCCACGTCAGCGCATTTGTAAAGGGCTGAGAGCATATGCAAGGGCAGCGGCCGGTAGAAATGAAGGATAGGTTGCCAGCCGAGGGTGCTATACCGGCCATTAATGTCTGAGATGTGGCGGTCCATTTCCTGCTTCAGTTCTTTGTATTTAGGCACGTTATCCCTTGAGGGAACTATAACGTGCACATAAAGCAGTTTCCCCACCAGTTCGGGGTGGCTTTGCAGAAGCAGGTCAAATGCCTTCAGGCGGTTAAGGATTCCCTTACTATAATCCAACCGGTCAATGGAAATCATCAGCTGCATTTCATTGCGCAGCGAGCGTATTTTTTTCTCGTAATCACTGCTAAGCTCATGATCGGTGAGCGCATCGTATTTGTCAAAATCAATGCTGATGGGGAAGGCATCTACAATTACCTTCCTGTTGCCAACGCTTATTTCGTTGGCGGTTGTGATGTTGTTATTGATGCGTGTGTTGGAGCTTAGAAAATGGCGGACATCATCGTAGGTATGAAAACCTATGACATCTGCGCCAAGTATGCCATTCAGAATCTCTGCTCTCCATGGCAGGGCCCTGAATACTTCATAGGAAGGGAAGGGTATGTGATTGAAATAACCAATACTTAGCTCCGGGTTCCTGCTACGTATGAACTGGGGTACCAGGCACAGCTGGTAGTCGTGTATCCATATGATGTCGTTTGCGGTGGCGAACTTTAAGATAGCTTCAGCAAACTTCTCGTTGACCTTGCGGTAGTAGTCCCATTGAATTGGATCATAAGTAGTATAGCTGGGAAAATAATGGAATAAAGGCCAAAGTGTTTCATTGGAAAATCCTTCGTAATAATAGTCGATCTCCTCCTGGCCCAGGAAAACAGGATATATATTCTTTTCAAGGAGCTCCTTTGTTACTCGTTCCTGCCCCGGCTCCTCAACAATATTGCCCGGCCAGCCTATCCAAAGGTTATCATTTTGTTTGTAAACACTTCCTAATCCTGTAGCGAGCCCTCCTTCGGTGGCTGTGTACGTATATCCAATTTCCGTTTCCTGGATTTTTATAGGGAGCCGGTTGGAAACTATAATAATCCTTTTTTCAGTTTTCATTGTAAATGAGTGACATATGGGTGTATAAGAAGAATATACAAAAGCATGCCAATATGCATAGCTAAGCATTTTGTAATCTTAGCGGAACTGGCACACTCTTTAAAGCAATATTACCTAGACTATGACATATAAGATTTTTACAGGCAGGCCGTTCCCTTTGGGCGCCACCTGGGACGGCGAAGGGGTCAACTTTGCTATTTTCTCACAGAACGCAGAGGCCGTGGATCTGTGTTTGTTCAATGACGTAGACGATGAACAGGAAAGCTTTAGCGTAAGAATGCCAGAACATTCGGAAGGTATCTGGCATTGCTATCTACCGGGCACAAAACCCGGACAACTTTATGGCTACCGGGTGCACGGCCCTTATGATCCACACCGCGGGCATCGCTTCAATAATAACAAACTGCTGATAGACCCATATGCCAAGGCAGTCGCGGGCATAATACAGTGGAATGACGCTCTATACGGTTATAAAATAGGTGATGAACATGAAGATCTTAGTTTCAGCAATACGGATAGTGCTCCATACATTCCGAAGTGTGCGGTTATTGATCCCAACTTTGACTGGGAAGATGATGAGCATCCCCGGATACCACTATATAAGACTATAATATACGAGCTGCACATGAGGGGATTTACCAAGCTTCATCCTGATATTCCGGATGAAATAAAAGGCACTTATTCGGCCCTCGCACATCCCGTTGTTATAAAATATCTAAAAGAGTTGGGAATAACCGCGGTAGAGCTGATGCCAGTCCATCATTTTGTGGTTGACCGGCATTTAGCAGAAAAAGGTCTGACTAATTATTGGGGTTATAATACAGCCACCTACCTGGCCCCGGACCCTAGATACAGTAGCGAGGGCGTGCTGGGCGAACAAGTGGTAGAATTCAAGAAAATGGTGAAGGAATTGCATAAAGCAGGACTTGAGGTTATTCTTGACGTGGTCTATAATCATACAGCTGAAGGAAATCACCTGGGTCCCACCATTTCGCTAAAAGGAATAGATAATTCATATTATTACCGGCTGGCGCAAGACAAACGCTACTATGTAGACTATACCGGCACGGGAAATACGCTCAAAGCCAACAATCCCAGTGCGCTCAGGCTGATAATGGATAGTCTCCGGTACTGGGCACTGGAAATGCATGTAGACGGCTTCCGGTTCGATCTTGCATCGACACTTGCAAGAGAACTGCATGAGGTGAATCGCCTAAGCTCGTTTTTCGATACCATACACCAGGATCCGGTATTGTCGCAGGTAAAATTAATAGCAGAACCATGGGATGTGGGAGAAGGCGGATACCAGGTGGGCAACTTTCCGCCGGGCTGGTCTGAATGGAATGGGAAATACCGGGATTGTGTAAGGGACTACTGGAGAGGCGCGGAGAGTATTATCGGCGAATTTGCCGAACGCTTTACAGGTAGCTCCGACCTATACCAGGGTGACGGCCGAAGGCCCACCGCCAGCATTAATTTCATCACCGCCCACGATGGCTTTACCCTTACCGACCTTGTTACCTACAATGAAAAACATAATGATGCGAATGGCGAAGACAATAAAGATGGTGAGAGTCATAACCGCTCCTGGAATTGCAGTATTGAAGGGCCTACAGATGACGAAGTGATAAATAGATTAAGGAAAAAGCAAAGAAGGAATATGCTGGCCACGCTGTTTTTATCGCAGGGAGTACCGATGCTTTTGGCCGGCGATGAGATAGGGCGAACTCAGCAGGGTAATAACAATGCCTATTGCCAGGATAATGAAATTTCGTGGATTGACTGGGCTAACGCTGATAAAGAACTCTTTGCGTTCGTGAAGCGCCTGATCGGGATACGCCAGCAGCATTCTGTATTCAGCCGCAGGCGGTGGTTCCAGGGCCAGCGTATCTGGGGGAATGACTCCGAAGACATAGCATGGTTCAATCGTGACGGCAGCGAAATGACGGAAGAGAACTGGAACCACTCTTTTGCAAAATCACTGGCAGTATATCTCAACGGTTACGGGATACACTCATTGAGCGAAAAAGGCGAGCGCATCCTGGATGACAGTTTCTATATAATGTTTAATGCGCACTATGAGACGATCCCATATAAACTGCCCTCGAAGAAATACGGCGCTTACTGGGTTAAAGAACTGGACACAGCTTTTCCCGATCTCGCCGATGAGGAGCAGTATGAGCCAGAAAGCATAGTGGAGGTAAAGAGCCGCTCGCTTGTATTGCTAAAATGCCCTACAGATAAAACCATCGCATGAGTGGGATAGTTTTAAATAAGCGTGGATTGGGTGTTAACCTTACTGAAAAGGGGGCCGAGGTGGTGGTCTGGGCTCCGGATGAGCGCGGCTACTGGCATCTTTTATCAACCGAAATTAAACAGAAAGAGCTCTATAAATTCAGGATTAATAACGAGAGCGATCTACCCGATCCGGCTTCACTTTCTCAGCCTGAAGGTGTTCACGGTTATTCTGAAGTTTTAGATCTGCGGGCTTTTAACTGGACAGACGACCCCTGGCACAATCATCCTCTTGATAAGTACATTATTTACGAACTGCATACAGGTACCTTCTCCGTAGAAGGCAATTTCGAGGGAATTGCAAAACATATTCCTCATTTGAAGGAATTGGGCATTACCGCGATCGAAATTATGCCGGTAGCGCAGTTTCCCGGCACGCGCAATTGGGGTTATGACGGGGTATATCCTTACGCCGCGCAACACTCTTATGGTGGTGCCGGGGGATTGCAGCAGCTGGCAGACACCTGCCATGCCAACAATATTGCTGTTATCCTCGATGTAGTGTACAATCACCTGGGGCCAGAGGGCAATTATCTCGGGGCCTACGCACCATACTTTACTGACAAGTATAAAACACCCTGGGGAAGTGCTATCAATTTTGACGACGCACACTGCGACGGGGTGCGCCGTTACTTTATAGAAAACGCCCTTATGTGGTTTCGGGATTTTCATATTGACGCTTTGCGCTTCGATGCTGTGCATGCAATCAAGGACTTCAGTCCTGTGCACATACTGAGCGAGATAAGAGGTCACGTAGATGAGTTGATGAAGGTTACGGGTAGAAAACACTACTTGATAGTAGAGTGCGACTTGAATGATGCCAGGTTCATCGATCCGGTAGAAAAGCGGGGCTATGGTATGGATGCTCAATGGATAGATGAGTTTCATCATGCATTGAGAGTCGCGTCGGGTAACGAACGGAACGGCTACTATGCAGATTTTAATGGCATTGAACACCTGGCTAAGGCGTACAGGGATGCCTATGTATATGATGGGATATATTCGGAGCACCGGAAGAAAACTTTCGGTGTAAAGGCAGAAGACAACCCCGGTGAGCAATTTGTCATTTTCTCTCAAAATCACGACCAGGTGGGCAACCGGATGCTGGGCGAGCGAACCGGCAAACTCTTGAGCTTTGAAATGCAGAAACTGCTGGCTGCCGCCGTAATGGTAGCGCCATACCTTCCACTTTTGTTTATGGGCGAGGAATGGAGCGAGATAAATCCTTTCCTATATTTTGTCAGCCATACTGATCCCGAATTGGCAGAGGCTGTGAGAGAAGGGAGAAAAGTCGAGTTCGAGGCTTTTCATTCCAAAGGTGAAGCTCCGGACCCTATGTCGGAAGCCACATTCAATGACTCGCGTCTGCAATGGGAGCTTTTGGAGGAGGACCCGCACAAAACTATGCTACAATACTACAAAGAGCTGATAGTGTTGAGGAAGACATTTCCGGCCTTGTACGAACTCGATCGGAAGCAGCTATATGCCGAGGAGGATGCAGAAGCACAAACAATTCTCGTCCGACGCTCTTTTGCCGATCAGCATGTTATCTGCCTTATGAATTTTTCCGATCAACCGCGGACCATGCTTACGCTCGCCTACGAAGAAGGATGGAGGAAAGTATTCGATTCAGCTGATGCGCGGTGGGGCGGGATGTCTCAAGCTCCGTTGGCGGTTGAACCTGGTAGCGGAGTAGCCGTTCAGCCTGAATCTATTCTGATCTACAAAAACTAAGCATGTATATTCCTACGGTCACATATCGCATCCAATTCAATAAAAAATTCACATTTCGGCAACTCGGGGGAATAATACCGTATCTCAGCGACCTGGGCGTAAGCGCCATCTACGCCTCGCCTGTTTTTAAGGCGGTACCGGGAAGCACGCATGGATATGACGGACTTAACCCCAATATGATCAACCCGGAGATAGGGACTTTGAAAGAGCTAGAGGCGATCAGTAACCGATTGAAGGAATTGGGTATTAGTTGGCTGCAGGATATTGTTCCTAACCATATGGCATTCCATCCGGCCAATACCTGGCTGATGGATGTGTTAGAAAAAGGAGAGACCTCAGAATACTCTGGTTTTTTTGATATTTCGACTAATGGTGAGAAAATAATGGTTCCTTTTCTCGGCGCTTCTTTAGAGCAGGTTATTAAG
>CAMPKR010000077.1 GCA_946887345.1 uncultured Bacteroidota bacterium
TCTGTTCTCGTGCAGGAGACAAGCATTGCATCAGTTCTCCCTGGTAAAAACTGCAGAAGGTGAGTATTTAATCTCTCCCGCATATAATCTTCTCTGTACAGAGCTGCACGTACATAGCGATGAAGATCCGCTACACTATATGCAGAACGGCGACCCTTTTCTCCGCGAAGGGGGTTACACCCATTTTGATTTTTATTCTTTTGGTATCGGGATCGGCATAGTGCCCAAGCGTGCGCAACGAATACTCAACAGGTTCGTAGAAAATGAATTGCTGGTAGAATATATGGTGGCTAATTCATTTTTGAGTGATGAAGGGAAAACAGTTTATCTGGAGTTTTATCGGGAAAGATTAGAGTTACTAAGAGGATGATAGTCGAACCCTAATTTCCGTGTAATTCTTAAATGCACAGCCAAACAATTACTTATTAGACAATATACCCATCAAACCATCATTAACGTAATAGACCTCCCTACCTACTTTGAACGAACTTAAGATACTTCTGTTAGCGAGTTCCTGTAAATAAGTAGAGGCTGCTTGTCTCTTAGCGATTTTTTTTTCTTCCAACAATTTGATTTTTACATATGGATAGCTAAAAATCAGCTCATTGAGTTCATATGCTGGAATTTTTTGTGAGATGCTCTTTAAATTTTCAAGTGTTTCGTCTTTGAGCTTAATAATTTTCTTTATTAGCCCAAGTGTTTCCATTGCCGTTTCTTTAATTGCATCCAACATAAAAATTATCCACCCCTCCCAATCGCACTCTTCTGTAACTAAGCGCAGCTTTCTGTAATAGGCTTCCTTATGCTGGATTATATAAGCACTGTGATATAATACGGGCAAGTTCAATAAGTCCTTATGCACCAGAAAAAGTACATTTAGAATTCTGCCTGTACGTCCATTGCCGTCTGCAAACGGATGTATTGCCTCAAACTGATAGTGCATAAGAGCCAAAAGTATTAGTGGGTCCGTATCAGATGCTTCATTTAGAAATTTTTCCCACTTCATCATCTTTTCTTCAATATGGTTGTATGAAGGGGGTGTATAAATTGTTTTTTTTGAATGGGGGCTATGGAGCTTAATACCTGGCATTGTGCGATACCTGGCTGTAGTATTTTTCACTCGCTGCATTATTTTAACAGCGAGGTTAGATGTAAACGCATTTATGCGTTCAAGCTCCCTTATACCAACATAAACCGCTTCTTTATAACTAATCACTTCCTTTACAGTTGATGGGAGATTTTCCGTCGGATTTAATATCGCCTGGTATAACTCGTCTTGGGTTGTTACAATATTTTCTATAGCAGAGCTATCCCGGCTTTCTTGTAAAATGACAGTATTAAGTAATAAATTAGGGTTAGGCAGTGTTTGACAATAGCCCTTAAGCTCCGCTAAATATCGATTAGCCTGAATTGCCGCCTTTAATATACCAGCACTATCTAGTTCTATTTGCGGTGGCAGATCCGGCAAATTGTCAAAAGGCATATCATTATTCTTCCAAGTCATATATGTCTATGAGATAAAGATATCGCAAAAATATGTCGATATTTTTAAATAATATCGACATATTTGGTTGATGTGTTGATTTCGTAAACATATCCCCCAACTAATTAACAATCTGTCTTTTGTCGCACCAAGAATCTAATTTCCTCGAGAGTTGCCATAGCGATGAAGACCCGCTACACTATATGCTATCTACTCAGTCGTGCCAGGATAAATTTTATAGTTTAACCGGTATGCAGTTTTCGAGATTCTTCTTCTCCTGATCACGCACAAGGGCTTTCCCGCAAAGGGGGATTTCACTTGTTGTCCTCCCCTGCCGGGTGAGACTGGCATCTCCTTTTCCCCTCATCTGGCACAATTTTCCTGCTTCCTTGGCAAAAACAAACGCTCTATGAAAAGTAATGGAAAATGCGCCCTGGTAACGGGCGGCACCTCTGGTATAGGACTGGAGCTGGCCCGCTGTTTCGCCAAAGATGGCTATGACCTTGTAATTGTTGCCCGTGATGAGTCTGAGCTAAAGGCGACAGCAAGCGAACTGGGCATACAGCATGGAATAAAAGTGACCACGATAGCCAAAGACCTTTTTGATGAGCGAGCTTCGCAGGAGGTATATGATGAGGTGAAACAAAAAGGCCTTACAATAAATGCACTGGTTAACAATGCAGGGCAGGGAGAGTATGGCTTCTTTCATGAAACAGATATAGAGCGCGATATAGATATAGTGAAGCTCAACATCATTGCTCCGCTCTATCTCACCAAGCTATTTGTAAAAGATATGATCGCCAAAGGCGAAGGTAAGATACTGAACCTGGCCTCGGTGGTGAGTAAAAACCCAGCCCCGCTTTTCTCTGTGTACTCTGCTTCTAAAGCATTCATGTACTCATGGAGCATAGCGCTGCGCAATGAGCTGGCCGACAAAGGCATATCCGTTACAGCATTATTGCCGGGAGCTACAGAAACTGATTTCTTCAACAAAGCCGGAATGCTGAATACCAAAGAGAATGTGGAGTATGCTCATGCCGACCCGGCCGATGTGGCAAAGACCGGATATGATGCACTGATGAACAACGAAGAAAAAGTAATAGCAGGAGCCAAGAACAAAATGATGGCCACTATGGCCAATGTAACCCCCGACAGTGCACTGGCTGCTAATATGCGTGACCATATGCAGAATGTGGATGGGCCCGAAGGTAAGGCCGGTGCGAGTGAAGGTGAGGCAGAGCGCGAACGGCTAAGACAGGCTGCCAGCCATACGCCGGGGGCTGCTCCGAGAGGGGAAGGTTAATTCTCTATTAGGGCTGCACTATCGTTATCTCAACTGATGTGGTTCGACTACGCTCACCACGACACTATTGGGCTTTTTGCCCTCCTCTGAATTTTTCGGCAAGCGAAAATTCTGTCTCCTCCTTGCCCCCGCAATTCTGCGGGACGCGGTATGAGGAGCGTTTAACTTACTACTAAAAAACTATCGCCATGCCTGTGGGCATGGCGATAGTAGTGATAAGGTTTATGATTCCTTAACCGTCTTTAATTTCGTTTATTAAGAACGGGTGATCTGTTGTCTATGTTTTTAGACATTATTTTCTGCCGCAGTGGTTGGGAGGAGTTAGTTATTGCTTGCCGGCTTGTCTTTGTTAAGATCGGCATTATGGGTGAGGCGGTTGATCTCTTTTATTACGGCGTCCAGGTCTTTGGCGGCCTCTTTAATGCCGCCTATCACGCGGTTCAGATCGGGGTCGTTGATATTGCTCTGGTGAATGAACTGGCTAAGGCCCAGTATGGTAGCTACCTGGCTGCGCACCTTATGCGATTGCAGCCACGATATCTCCTTCAGTTTTTCGTTTTGCTGTTCTATCTCGTGCAGATTTCTCTGTATTGCTTCAGCCCGCTCTATGGATTTTTTACGGATTCTATCCAGGTTGTTACGCAGGGTCATCGTTATTAAGTACATAAAGATGAGGCAAACCACGTAGGTAAAGATGATATCTGCAAAGCGGATGCTCCTGTCGGGATAACTATCAGCAATAAGATCGGGGTACCAATACTCCACCAGGCATAATGCGGTAGCTGAGACGGTATGCAATATAGCCCAGAGGATATGCTGGCTTTTAGGCGTAACGGTTATCAGCACCTGGAAAGAAAGGAAGAACAGGATAATAGTGGGTCCGTTTATACCGGAATTGTAGTAGAAAGCCGTAGCCAGTGCCCCATAGCTGGTTATTGCATAAATGGTAGCGCCCGCTTTATATTTTTTCCTGAAGCGTGACTGGTAGTAAACAACTATAATGACCATCAGCACCGCCACACAAATAAACGCCTCTTCAAAAAACGATACTGAAACATTGAAAATCAGCAGGAGGAATACCATAATGAACGTAATGACACAAATGGAGTTGGTCATGCGGTTCTCAAAGCTGAACTCAGCTGAACTGCCTTTGAAATACTCCCATTTTGTACGGAGATATCGATTCATTATGTGCGGCGCAAGGGCGCTTTAGAAAATTAATGAACTTTCCCCGTTATTCCGAATGGGCCGGATGCGCAGCTTTCTTAATATGCAGATTTACAACTGTTTATAAATTTCTCCGCTTTAAAAAAAGTGATTTTTTGCGGGATGATGACAAATCCCGCCACCCCCGCCGCGTGCACTAAGCAGCAGTTAATATTTCCCGCACAATTTTTAGCTTGCTTTCAAACAATACAATTTTTCCCGGGCAAAGCCCGTTAGCTTCTTCATTGCCAGTGTCTTAGCGGCACAATTCTTGTGCTTTCGGTTTACTCTATTTAAAAGCTTTTTTATGAAAAAATTCTTCACTGCTTTTTCTTTTTTATTCACCTCTATCGCTGCCTCAGCACAGTACTGCGTTCCTGCACCCGGCACTGATGGCTGTACGGACGGGGATATGATAGACAACTTTATCCTGTTTGGTGAAAACAACACCTCTATTATCAACATCCTGACCGGGTGCTCCGCAGGCGCCTACGCCGATCTTACAGCCCAATCCGTTAGCCTCGGGCAAGGAACGGGCTATGTAGCAACCATTTCTACGCAGTATGTGCCCGATGATAACGTGGCTATCTGGATAGACTTTAACAACAATGATGTTTTTGAATTGACAGAACTGATAGGGCTGCAAACCAATATATCACTGACGGGCTCTCCTGTTCCTCTCGTTATACCGGGAACTGCACCACTTGGTACGCACCGCATGAGGGTATCACTGCGTTATGACGTGCAGCCAATAGACCAGGACCCCTGCAACACGGGCATCAACGCTTCTGACTTTGGTGAAGCGCACGATTACACCGTAAACGTTGTAGCTGCCCCTACCTGCACGCAACCGGGAAGTGTTACTGTCAGCAATATTACGAGCAGCAGCGCTACGGCAACCTGGTCGGGCACCGCTTCACTGTATAGCATAGAATATGGTCCTGCGGGATTTACGCCAGGCACAGGCATCTATAGCACCACGTCATCTACCACAGCAAACCTGGGCGGCCTGAACGCCAATACCGGTTACAGCGTGTATGTCCGCGCGCTCTGCAGCAGCAGCGATTCAAGCACTATATCTTCCGCTATGTTCACGACACTTTGTGCTCCTATCAATGTGCCCTATGCCGAGAACTTCGATGCGGTAATCACTCCTGATATACCTGCCTGCATGACGGTGGAAGACGTGAACAATGATCAAACCACCTGGATGACAGACTCGTACATAGCCTCGAGCCTTCCTAATGCTATGCACTACTGGACAGACTTCAGCAATACTGCTAATGACTGGTTCTTTACTCCCGGCCTCAACCTGACAGCAGGCAACACGTACCAGGTCAGCTTCGCGTTTGGCACTGATGGCTTTGCTACCGAGGCTATGGAAGTGAAAGTAGGCACCAGTCCGCTGGCTTCATCTATGACAGGTACGGCTCTGTATACCAATAACAATATTACCAACACCGGCTTTATGACGGCCAGCGTTAACTACATGCCGCTTTCTACCGGTGTATATTATTTTGGCTGGCACTGCACCTCCGCTGCCCTTGCCGATGTGCTGGCTATCGACGACATAAGCATTACACAAATAGGCACAACCGGGATAACTCCTGAAGCAACAGCGAACAGCATGAACCTGGCAGTATATCCCAATCCCGTTAAGAATACAGCTATTATAGAACTTGCTGAACCTGGCAAAAACGCCGGCCTGCAAATAACAGAGCTTAGCGGACGTGTGCTGCAAAATGTCGCCGTCACTTCAAGGAAGACTGAAGTTGACATGAGCTCATTTGCGCCGGGCATATACCTGCTTCGCTATAGCGATGACACGCGCAGCCAGGTAATGAAGGTTGTGAAACAATAGTATGGAATTATGTAAATAAAGAAAAAGCCCACCAAATGGTGGACTTTTTCTTTATTTTTTCTGGATAACGCCGGCCTTTTTAATCTCTCCTTCCGGCGCGACAACACGGAGTATATATGTACCGGGCGGGAGGCCGTTCATCTCCAGCTCCAGCTTTGTTTCCTTTGCAGGCTGATGTTGCAGCTGTCTGCCTGTAAGATCATAGAGGCTTACCTCATCGCCGCGGTTTAGGCCGCTTACTACGAGTTGGTCTGCACAGGGATTCGGATATACCATGACCCCTTCTCCTTGCCCATGAAACGCCACCGCTGTTGCATTATAGTTGATGTAAGCTGCTGAGGTATCTGTCTGGTAGCAGGGGCCGTTGGGTGTTACAACGGCTATTATGGAATCCGTGCCTGTACCTTTTATGTAAGTGACGATATTGCCACTGGTAACGTCAAAAAGATTACCATGGTTGAACCAGGCTATGCTGTAGCCGTTGGGTGCATTATTTACTGTTGCAAATATCCAGATCACCTCGCCTGTGTTAGAGACTACTCCGGGCGACAGGCTGATGTCGGGTACGATTACAGGCACCACCGCTACTTCAATCATATCTGTATTAGCGGTATTGTTAGTATAGCAATTAAGCGGGGGCGTTGTAATGATGGCTTTAATGCTGTCCCCGTTCTGAGGGAAGAAAGTATAGTACGAAGAACTGCTCCCCGTATTGATACCATTCACCAACCACTGGTAGGTGCCACCATATACATTGGTGTTAGCAATATAAGTCGCGAAATTACCCGCGCACACCGTGTCGGGACCAGAGAGAGTAGCGGTTGGGGTGGTGTTCGCCGGCACTACGTTCATTTCTGTTTCTGCTGAGACTACCGGCGAGAAGAAACAATTTGCTGATGTATCGCTCACTATGCAGCTTACGAGATCGCCATCCTGGGGAATATATGTGAATAATGCGCTGTTAGCGTTCACGTTGGTGTCATTCACCTGCCATTGATAGGTGGGATTTGTCACCTGCGTTACAGCTGCAAATGATGTACTTGTATTCTCGCATACCGGGTTGGTACTATAAACCGTTGTCGTTGGCGGGTATCCGATGTTAAAATAAAGTAAGTGGTGCATTACTATCTCTGAAGTGTTGAATTGTGGCGTAGTGAGGTTAGTAAAATATCCGCCTAAGTAGACCTTGCCATTGTAGGAATTCGCTGTTATAAATTTGCGGTTATTGTTGGTGCCAAAGCTCGTGGTGAAACCATTAGCGCCGGTAACTTTATCAATAACGGCAAAAGAATCATGAGCAAGGTAAAGGCTATTACCAATGAAGTGTACGTTAGGCTTATAATCCGCCCAGGAATAAGGAATGTTGAATTGATCTCCCTGCCAGGGCATCACCGCTCCGTCTGCAAGCCTTAGCTTGGCGATACCGTTGCGCTGCTGTGAGTCTACATATTGGAAATACCCGGCGATATACATGTAGGGACCGTCTATTTTGATCTCCTTAACTGTTCCGGTATAGGCATTGGTCCAGGTGTAACTGCTTAATACATCCGGATGCCAATTGGGATCAGCGGCGCCGGTCGTTCTTCCAAGCTTTACAATGTTGTGCCGCTGTGTGTTCGCGATATCATAGAATTGGCCACCTACATATATGGATGTATCGTGAGCATATACTGCGCTGATATTGACATTCTGTACCTGTGCATATGTGTGTGGGTTCCAGGGCAGCGTGGTGAGACCTGTACTGGTGTCGACGGCAGCAAGGCCTTTACGCACTATGTTGTTCACTTTATTAAAACGACCACCGAGGTAGATGCTATTGCCTGATAAGGCGATCTCATTCACGGAAGAATCGATATCGGTGAAGTTGGTTCCCGATAGCCTGGGTCGCCAGGGCAGTAGTTCACCGCTAATGCGGTCGATCGCAGCCAGCGATCTTCTCCTTTCTGAATTGACAGAATCGAATTGGCCAGCTAAAAAGAGCTTATTGCCATCGAGTAACAACTGGCGAACCTGCTTGTGCGTGCCGTTGTATGTATTCTCTACTGTTGGGAACCAATTGAGCACCGTGTCAGCATTCATGTCTATTGCGGCAATGCCCTTTGTTATTTTACCTACGTTGTAAAAGTCTCCGGCCATGTACAGGCGACCGTTCTGTACACACATATCCAGGGGAGCACCCCCGGGGTTACACTCCCAGGATGTAACTGAATCTCCGGAGAGACTCCAGGCCAAAAGGTACATGCGGCGTTTGCCCGGCATATAATGGTAGAAGCCTGAGGCATAGATAGTGTCGCCTGCCATACAGAAAGCTCCTACTCCGCCCCTTTCGAAATTCATTATTGTGTCTATATCTGCCGCTAAGCTGGTATCTATTTTTAAGAGCATTGACCTGGTGTAGTATTGAGCTGTATCGATGGCGCCTGCGAGATACAGATGGCCATCGCGTGCGGTCAATTGCCTGATATATCCTCCCAGTGGAGGATGCCAGTTCGTTGGAGCGCCGGTAATGGGGCTTAGTTCGGCGAGACCATCCCGGGCGATTCCTGATATAATTGTAAAGTCGCCTCCAACAAATATGCGATCATTTAGTATCTCTATATCGTAAATTTTGGGATAGTTGCTTCCTACATTCGGGTTCCATGCAGTAGGCTGGCCGGTAATAGCATCCACTGCTGCAAGCCTGCTTCTCTGGAGTGTATCCACCATAGTGAAAGAACCGCCTAAATAAATGAGTCCATCGTTCTCCGCAATGGTGAATACTTCGTTATTTACTTTGGGCTGCCACGATCCTATTAGCTGATCGGTATTTCTATTGATCGCGGCTACACAACTTAATGAGTCGCCCATGAAAAAATCAAAGTTGCCTGCCACATAAAGAATGCTGTCTTTGATCAGCATATCATTCACGCCTTGATAATAGACCATGCCTGTGCTCAATGGCAGGACATTGCCGCCTGCGTCAATATGGGCAAGGCCGTGGCGTGTAGAATCGCCTACCCTTCGGAACTTGCCCCCAATATACCAGCCACCGTTGCCATCAGGCAATATGCGGTTCACAATTCCCCTTACCATAGGCCAGGAGTCGTATACAGGTTTACTTGTATTGATGTCCACTCCTATAAAGGGGCCGGTATATCTCCCGGTCACCCAAAAATCGCCAGCCATGTATAGTATGTTGCCGCTTTGTGCTGTAGCTGTAATGGCTGCATTGGGTATCAGTCGCAGGCTATCGTGAGAGACATTCGGTATGCACTGTGCTGAAGA
>CAMPKR010000078.1 GCA_946887345.1 uncultured Bacteroidota bacterium
GGGTACTTCATGCCTTTTTTGACTTCAAACTTATATACTAAGCAATAAAAATTATAATCATGAAAGTGACAATTACCGCGCTTACATCTTTGCTAAACCGCTATGCCAGGAGAATTTCCTCACCGTACGCTTTTCTGCTTTGCATAGCTATGAGTGTTAATGTGGATATTAATGCACAATGTACGGGATCGGCACAGTATGGCTCGTGTACGCTGCCAACGACTGTTGGTACACAAGTGCAGGCGACAAGCTGCCAGTATGCAATGGAGTATTGGCCTGCGTTTTCGCCCATAGTAGGATATAGTTATGAGTTTTCCTCTTCGGTAAGCACCGACTATATCACGGTTCGCATAGGATCTGTTAACGGTGCGGTACTAGGAGCTGGTCAAACACCTTTGACTGTGACTGCAACGTCAACTACTACACTGTATGTGGCTATCCACCTGAACAGTTCTTGCGGTACACAAGTCGGGTGTCGTAACGGCTATGCAAAGCTTGTAGGAATTCCCTGCTCCGGCCAGCCGACAGCAGGTGCGGCCAGCGCGAGCAAGACAACCTATTTGTGTACCGGCGGCACTCCAACACTTAGCTTGCCCAATGGTACTGTATCAAGCAACTCGCAGGTGCAATGGCAGTCAAGAGCAGTAGGTACTACTGCGTGGAGCAACCTGGGCAGTCAATTGACAGGCACGGCGAGCTACACACTTCCTACAGCGATTACGCAGAATACTCAATTCCGTGCCTGGTTACGTTGCCCGACATCTAACCTGACCGATACATCGTCAGCGGTAACTGTAAATCTAGTAGTTTCGGCAATTACTCCGGCTACCACAACGTCAGTATGTACGCCACCTGCCAGCCAGGTGCTTACTTTGACAGCGCCCTCAATACCGGATACCATTGTTAAAGAGGATTTCAACAGTAGTGCTCACTCGTTCACTACTACGTTTGGTGGTGGAGGTCAAGGCTGGCAGATAACTCAGAATAATTATACGTGGCCTACATTAGGCTGGACCTTTTCCAACAGTAACGGATCGTCGTTCCTGATGACTAATGCCTATTATAATTATGGTGGTTTCAATTGGGCGATAAGTCCTAGTTTCAGCACGGTGGGTTATACAAGTATTTCGCTTAATTTCCGCCAGGGTTTCAACCTCAATGGTTATTGTTCTAACCTGGAAATATCTACCAATGGTGGTTCATCCTGGACTTTGCTGACCAATTACTGTACCAACCAAGGGTCTTATAATAATTTTACCAGTACAACTGTCTCGCTTAACTCATACCTGAACCAGCCCAATGTGAAAATAAGGTGGGGCTTCTATGCATATTATGGCTACTCATGGGCACTTGATGATTTCTCTATTACCGGAGGCCATCCGGATCCTGAATATAGCTGGACTGCGTCGCCATCAACGGGAGCAGGCTTGCCCTCGGGCGCAGGTACTCCATCTGCATCCAATACCAGCATCACCGTTACACCAACAGTGACCGGTTCGATTACCTACACAGGTACTATTGTGAATATGGCTCCCGGATGTGTTACTACAAAGCAAGTAGCACTTAATGTAAACCCGAAGCCTTCTGCTACCCTGGCTCTTACTGACCAATCAATATGTAATGGTGGCGCCACGAATCTTTCTCTAAATATATTAACAGGTATACCGCCATTTACATTGACCTATACCGATGGTGTTACGCCGGTAACGATGACGACAACTAATACGACGGTGAACATACCGATAAATCCAAATTCGGATAAGACGTATAAGATAACCGCGCTTAGTGATCCAAACTGTATTGCCGGTGCGGCGCAAATACCTGACTCGGTAACACTTACGGTGCATCCTCGTCCGACGGCGGCTATGAACAACCAGACCTATCAAATATGCGATGGTACTACCGCGATGCTGCCTGTGACCTTGACAGGTACGCCACCATTTAGCATTACTTACTATGATGGTACGAGCTATACAACGCTGAACAACATTATGACGAACAGCTACCTGATGCCGGTTCCGACGGCGATAGGTACAACAAACTATAGCATAACCAACCTGAGCGATTTTAACTGCGCCGCGTTGCCTGGTGATATCACAGGTTCAAATACTGTAATGGGTTATGTTCGTCCTACAGCTAGCCTTACAGGTAGCCCAACAATATGTAATGGTAGCTTTGGTAACCTGCAAGTGACATTGACAGGTGCTCCGCCTTACAGCTTTACATACGGCGATGGTGGCAGCTTTACTTACTCTGTTTCCAATATTGTGAGTAACCCTTATACACTTACGGTTACTCCATCAATGACTTCTACATTTGCAATAACTGCAGTGAACGACCAGAATTGCGCTTCATTGCCGGTGGACATTACAGGTAGCAGCCTCGTAACTGTTAACCCAAGGCCTACAGCCATGATGGTGAACTCACCGCAAACTATCTGCCACGGCACTCCCGTTAACCTGACGGTACAACTGACAGGCACTCCGCCATTCAACCTGATGTACACTAATGGCCAAGGGTCAGGCGTTGTTGGACCGATCAATACAAACACATATACATTCAGTACTACACCTCAATCTACAGGTTCATATACGGTGAGCGCACTTAACGATGCCAGCTGTGTATCCCTGCCACAGGATCTGATGGGTAGCAACCTGGTAACTGTAAATCATCCTGTTGCTACGCTCAGCGGTAACCAGGTGTCTTGTAGCGGTGGATCTGCTAACATGGAAGTTGATTTTAGCGGCCCGGGTGCTACTGCTCCTTACACATTTACTTACAGTGATGGTAACCAGACAAATACGGTAACCACAACCAGCGATCCGTATGCACTCACAGTGAATACGACCGGTAGCTCTACTTTTGTGCTGACCAATTTTAATGATGCAAATTGCCTTGGTGATGTAGCCGGCAACGCTATTATTATCGCTAACCCGATGGGTGGCTGGAATGGTATGACTTCATCTGATTGGCAGAATCCGGCCAACTGGTGCGGCGGAGTACCAACTGCAACTACCAATGTTCTGATACCTGCTGTGGCGCCGAATATGCCAGTACTTGCTACAGGTAACGGCTTCACGAACAACCTTACTGTAGAGCCGGGCGCAACGATGACAATATTGAATGGCGCTAACTACTTCCTGTATGGTAACATGGTAAACAACGGTAACCTGAACTGGAACGCCGGTAATGTAAGCATGAACGGTAGCACTGCGCAGACAGTTGATGGCTTTACATGTCAAAACCTGTTTATCAATAATATGGATGGCGTAACGCCAACACAGGATGTGATTGTAAACGCGATACTGCAAATGAGCGGTAATATTTATCTGAATAACACCGATCTGATTATGAATAGCGGTTCCCAGATAATAGGACACGAGCCTACACAGTATATTCACACGATGAGCACAGGTACCCTGAAGCGCGAAGTTTCAGTAACAGGTGTAGAATTCCCTGTTGGTCTTAGTTCATACAACCCTGTAGTGCTGAGCAATATGGGCGTTCCGGATGAATTTGCTGTGAGGGTATTTGACGCGGTATACGAGGACGGTGATGGTACCACAAACTCTGCAACCGTTACCTGGCCAACCGTTAACCGTACCTGGATGATAGGTGAGAAAAACGCAGGTGGTTCATTGGTGTCTATTTCGCCTGTATGGTATAATCACGTTGCTGAAGAGATCAACTTCTTCGACAGGGCTCACGTATACATGAAGCATTTCACCGGTGCTGTATGGACCTATGATGTGAACGACTCTACCAATGCCGGTGCAGCTGCCAACTATCAGACATTCGGCCCTTATTCTCATACAGATGGTGGTTACACAAACTTCTCTCCGTTCACTGTTGGTGCGTGGAACCTGTGGCCTCTTTCTATAGAGCTACTGGACTTTACTGCTCAGCTGCAGGATAATACCTCTGCTCTGCTGAACTGGCAGGTAAGCCAAAGCTCTGATGCAGGTTTGTTTGAAATAGAGCATGGAACTGACGGTGCAAACTTTACCAAGATCGGCGAAGTATCTGCTGTAGCAAACAAGACAGGCTATAGCAACATACACCGTGGTTTGGCTGAAGGTCGTAACTACTACAGGCTGAAAGTAACGGACGAAAATGGTAAGAGCGCCTATAGCAAGATAGCCGTTGTGGTTACAAAAGGCATGGTTGTAGATGTTATCAGCCTGGCTCCGAACCCTGTAACGGGCGTGAGTGTAGTAACCGTAAGCGCCGATGATGCCAATAGTGCTGAAGTAAGGGTGCTGGATGCCGTTGGCCGTGTGCTGCTTAGCTCTAAGCACTCCCTTGCTCAGGGTATGAATAACATCAGCCTTGATATGAGCAGCCTGGCACAAGGCAACTATACGCTGCAAGTGATAACTGACGCGGGCAACTCAACTCCTGTGAAGTTCACTAAGCTGTAATAAGTTTAATTACAAACTACATAAACGAAGCCTCCGTAAAGGAGGCTTCGTTGTTTTTCATGGGTTTTGTTAAGCAATTGTTTTTATTATCCAAACGCGGGGTTAATGACACTGTTTTGTATGGATTTAAATAGAGTGTTAAATACTTTTGTAGTATGTCAAAGCAAGTACTCGTAACAGGCGGGGCCGGATATATAGGATCTGTATTGACCCGCCAGCTGATAGAAAAAGGTTATAAAGTGAGGATAATAGACAACCTGATGTATGGAGGCGAGCCTATTATAGATCTTCTGAACCACCCCAATTTTGATTTTGTAAAAGGTGATGTGCGCAATGAAGCTGATGTGAGGAAGGCGCTTAACGGTGTTGATTTCATAGCGCACCTTGCTGCCATTGTTGGGGATCCAGCCTGCGCACAGCAGCCGGATGTTGCTAAAACGACCAATGTAGAAGCCAGTAAGTTGCTATATACGTTAGCTAATGAAATGGGTGTGGAGCGCATGGTATTTGCCTCTACCTGCAGCAATTACGGTAAGATGGAAGATCCCGATAAGTTTGTAACTGAAGAGTCGCAACTGGCGCCTGTATCTCTGTATGCCGAGACTAAGGTTGCTGTGGAGCAATTCCTCCTGGGACAATCCAAGAGTAACAAGTGCAAACCTACCTGCCTGAGGTTCTCCACGGTCTATGGTTTGTCGCTGCGTCCGCGCTTTGACCTTACGGTGAATGAATTTGCCAAGGAGCTAGCCCTTGAAAGGGAACTGGTGATATTTGGCGAACAATTCTGGCGTCCGTACTGCCATGTTTATGACCTGGCACGTTCCGTAGTAACTGTATTGGAAGCTCCGGCTGAAGTAGTGGCCTTCGACGTTTTCAACGTAGGCGATACAACGGAAAACTACCAGAAGAAGATGATAGTGGATGAAGTGATGAAGGAACTGCCGAACTCGAAAATAAAATACGTATCGAAGAATGAAGACCCGCGCGACTACAGGGTATCATTCCAGAAGATAAAGGATAAACTTGGCTTTGAGATTATGTTTAAGGTCCCCGATGGCATCAGGCAGATCATCAAAACCGTGAACGATGGATTTATATTGAACCCTGACGACAGCAAGTATAAAAATGTATAAGGAAGTATTAGGTTTTATACGCAAGGTATTCGGTGAGGCAGAGGAATTCATTCCCCTGCACTCGCCTTATTTTGGCGGCAACGAAAAAAAATACGTTGCCGATACCATAGATTCAACATTTGTCTCTTCAGTAGGTGCTTATGTAAACCGATTTGAGGAAATGATGTGTGAGATAACGGGCGCTAAATATGCGATTGCCACCAGCAATGGCACAATAGCTCTTCACCTGGCACTGGTAACAGCCGGCGTGAAACATGGTGACGAGGTAATAACACAGCCCTTGACTTTTGTTGCTACTGCCAATGCTATAAGCCATGCGAACGGTACGCCGGTTTTTGTGGATGTAGATAGGGATACGATGGGCATGTCGCCTGCAGCACTTAGATCGTTCCTGGAGCAAAATGCTGAGAAAAAAAGCGGCGTGGCTATCAATAGAAATACCGGAAAGAAAATAGCGGCCTGCGTGCCGATGCATACATTCGGTTTCCCCTGCCGCATTGACGAAATAGCGGCCTTATGCAATGAATGGAATATAGCCCTGATAGAAGACGCCGCGGAGTCGTTAGGCAGTTCTTATAAAGGACAGCATACAGGGACATTTGGCCTGATGGGTACATTCAGCTTCAACGGTAATAAGACCGTTACCTGTGGCGGTGGTGGCGCGCTCGTAACCAATGATAAAGAACTGGCTGACAAAGCCAGGCACCTGTCTACCACTGCCAAGGTGCCGCATCCTTACGAATTTGTGCATGATTCAGTAGGCTACAACTACCGCATGCCAAACCTGAATGCGGCATTGGCTTGCGCACAGTTGGAACAACTACAGGAGATATTGAATAATAAGCGCGAACTGGCTGAGATATATGACGGCTTTTTTGCCGGAAGTAATATTTCGTTCGTTAAAGAGATAGAACATGCTACAGCTAACTTTTGGCTGAACACCGTAGTGCTGGAAAGCAAAGAAGCCAGGGATGGATTTCTAAAGGAATCGAATGGCTCGAAGGTAATGACAAGGCCGATATGGCAGCTGATGAACAAACTGGAAATGTACAAACATTGCCAGGCTGATGGGCTGGAAAATTCACTATGGCTTGAAGATAGGGTTGTGAACATACCAAGCAGCTACAGGCCCAACAGCACACTACAAACACAAGAAGCTGCAGCAAGCCTCCATAAAACCAACTAGGAATGGGAACCACCGAGATACAGCCTCACCTCATACACAAAGACCAGAAGGTATTGGATGCCCTCATTAAGCTCAATGAGCTGAAGGCCGACTCTATCCTTTTCGTAGTGGATGAGAACAACAAACTTATGGGCTCGCTAACTGATGGCGACCTTAGGAGGGGCTTTATTAAAGGACATACATTTGATACACCGTTACTTGACTATGTGCAGCCTAAGCCGCTGCTGATATACCTGGATGAGCTGCATCTTGCTGATTTGGATGAATTGCGCAAGAAGTTCCTCCTGATAATACCCGTCGTGGACAGGCAGCATAAGATCCTCAGGATCATTAACCTGCGTACATCTTACTCGATGATACCCGCCGATGTGTTTATAATGGCGGGAGGAAGAGGTGAGAGGCTCATGCCACTGACGAAGGACACACCGAAGCCAATGTTGCCTGTAGGCGATATGCCAATGCTGGAACATACGATTACCCACCTGAAGAAATACGGCATTAAGAACATATACATGTGCGTCAACTACCTGAAAAACGTGATACAGGACTATTTCGGGGATGGCGGCGACAGGAAACTCTCAATAAAGTATGTATGTGAAGACAAGCCGCTGGGAACTCTGGGCGCACTCAAGCTCGCCGGTGAAACAGAGCATGACTATATTCTGCTCATGAATTCTGACATACTGACCAACATAGACTTGAACGGCTTCTTCAAGACCTTTATAAAATCTGGGGCCGACATGGCCGTTGCGACTGCACACTATCATGTAGATGTGCCTTATGGTATATTAGAAGTGGACGGAGAAAACAGGGTGAACTCACTTAAAGAAAAGCCGCGATATACTTATTACTCAAATGCAGGCATTTACCTCATAAAGAAGGAATTGCTTTCCCTGGTTCCGGAGAATGAATTCTACAATGTGACCGACCTGATGGACAGGTTGATATCCGCCGATAAGAAATTGGTTTCCTACCCGATTCTCGGCTACTGGCTTGACATCGGTAAGCACGAAGATTACCGCAAGGCCCAGGAAGATATCAAGTATTTTTCCCTTTAAAACACAGGTTTAGATTCGAAAAAAAAGTGATACCGCTTATAGTAATATAAGCGTAATTACACTATTTTGGCAAGCACAGAGGACATCCATTTCCATACACAACGAAGAAAAAAACACAACTGATAATGAGCGACAACCAAACATGTATCACAGTATTGGGCCTGGGATACGTAGGCCTTCCACTGGCTGTAGAGTTTGCAAAACATTTCAAGGTAATAGGATTCGATATTAACGGTCCCCGCATAGCTGATCTGCAGGCAGGTAATGACCACACGCTGGAGGTAAGTTCAGAGCAACTGAAAGAAGTAATACAGCCCGGCGTGCCGAGTGGCAAGGGGCTGTATTGCACTAATAAACTGGAAGACATACAAGGTTGCAACTATTACATAGTAACCGTACCAACACCTGTAGATAAAAATAACAGGCCCGACCTGACACCGTTATACAAAGCAAGCGAGACTGTGGGCAAGGTGCTGAAGAAAGGCGATATAGTGGTGTACGAATCGACAGTATACCCCGGCGTAACGGAGGATGAATGTGTGCCTGTGCTGGAAAGAGTATCAGGACTGAAATTTAACGTCGACTTTTTCTGCGGTTACTCTCCGGAACGCATTAACCCGGGCGACAAAAATCACACTGTAACCAAGATCAAGAAGGTGACTTCAGGATCTACAGATGAGGTGGCGGAAAAAGTAGATGCTCTTTATCGTTCCGTGATAGTTGCGGGTACTCATAAGGCAAGCAGCATAAAAGTAGCTGAAGCGGCAAAAGTGATAGAAAATGCCCAGCGCGACATTAATATCGCGTTCGTGAACGAACTGGCCAAGATATTCAACCGACTGGGCATCGATACCCATGAAGTATTGGCCGCATCAGCGACTAAATGGAACTTCCTTCCCTTCAAGCCCGGCCTGGTAGGTGGGCACTGCATTGGGGTAGATCCTTACTACCTGGCACAGAAAGCGCAGGAGGCGGGCTATCATCCTGAAATAATATTAGCAGGGCGCCGCCTGAATGACGGTATGGGTCAGTATATAGCTAATGAGATAGTGAAGCTGATGATAAAGAACGACCGCACAATAAAAAATGCGGATGTGCTGCTACTGGGTGTAACGTTTAAGGAAAATTGCCCCGATGTGCGTAACACAAGGGTGGTGGATATCATCCGGGAGTTAAAGTCTTACGATATAAACCTGACGGTTTACGATCCCTGGGCTAAGCCTGAAGAGGTACACCATGAGTATGGCATCAATACCGTGACGGAACTGCCCAAGGACTGCCAGTACGATGCGGTAGTGCTGGCAGTAGC
>CAMPKR010000079.1 GCA_946887345.1 uncultured Bacteroidota bacterium
ACCAGTAGCAAAATATATGTACGCATGACAGAAAAGCCGATTTGTAAATGGACAGGCAAAGGTAAATGAATGTTGAAGATATCCACAAAAAGCAGTAGGCTAAATTATCTGCGCCTAAATTAGACATATGAAAACGCGCACGATCCATAGCATAGGACACTCCAACAGGGATATTGAGTATTTTATAGCTATCCTGAAATCCTTTGATATAAAGATACTGGCTGATATACGCAGCATACCTGCGTCAGCCTACTGCCCGCAGTTCAACAGGCTGCACCTGATGCAGGCGCTGAGACGCGAAGGAATCCGCTATGTGCACATGCCGGAGCTTGGTGGCAGAAGGACGGGTGGTTTTTTACCCTATATGCAGACGAAAGAATTTAGAGAAGCCGTAATGTTCCTGGAAGAGATGGCCGGAATGCAAAAGGTGGCCTTTATGTGCTCGGAGGCCAACTGGCAGCAGTGTCATCGTTCGCTGATATCGGGTCAGCTATATAGAAGCGGCTGGGACGTGCAACACATAAGAGACGTGAGACTAAGTGAGCCACATATGGAGCAAGTGAAACAGGGTGCACTGTTTGGCTAGCGTTAGTCGAAAGACTGGTTTCCTGCGGCAGATATCTTCACCATGCGTTCGTACTCTGCTGCAGAGAGATCGTTAAAGAAGAAGTGAACCGGATCTATTTTATACCCGCTCTTGATCACCTCATAGTGAAGGTGCGGACCGGTACTCTTACCGGTGCTACCTATCCAGCCAATAACTTCACCACGATTTACCACCTGGCCCATGCGCGCTTTTATACGCACCATATGGCCATATAATGTTTCATAGCCATAGCCGTGATTGATAATAACGTGGTTACCATAACCATGGTTGTCGTAGTTGGCCGCTACTACCCTACCATTACCGGTTGCGTATATGGGAGTCCCCATTGGAGCGGCGAAGTCGAGCCCGGTATGGAGTTTCACAGTTTTATATATAGGGTCTACCCGATAACCGAAGCCAGAGGCGAGGTGGCGAAGCGTTTTGTTGGAGATAGGTTGTATAGCCGGTATAGCCTGCAGCATTTGTTCTTTAGAGCGCACCATATGCTCCAGCGTATCGTAAGAGCGTCGCTGTATATATATGCGATGACTCAGCACATTCATCCCTTCCTTTATACTCAGCAGCATCTCATCGGGGTTCATATAGGCGTACTCACTGACATCTACAAGGCTGTACTTTTTGCCATAGCGGATACTGTCAGGTAGTGGAGCGGCTTCGAAGATGCCCCTGTAGATACTGTTATCGCGTTCCTCCAGTTCTTTAATACTCTCGTTGAGGAAGTTGACGCGGTTCTGGAGCTGGGTATATTGGTTACGCAGCTCGTTCATGTCGGCACGCATCTTCTTTTCTTTCGGAGAGTCAAGAAAGCGGAAAGCAATACCTACCAAGATAATGGCAGACACGATAGCAGCAGATATAAAGCCCAGGCTACGCAGCAAAACCCACTTAGGACTAAGCTGGAACTTTTCAAATCTATGCGTCTCGGTATTATAGTAGTATTTTTTTACCCTCTCTCTCAAATAAGGTATTTGGATATAAAAATAGGCGTTTGATCTTGAATGTACTAATGTGGCACTATCAGCCTATTTCTCTCACCATCTCATATTGCCAGCCGATATTAGGTATGCCGTTGTTTTCTACAAAGGCGGTTGCTGCTGTATTGCTTCTGTGTGTATTGATCACTTTTATGGCAGGATGCCTGTTGTAAGCCAGCAGAGCCTTAAAGATTGCGGAGCCGATACCCTTTCTTCTGTGCGCTCTATTTACTGCCAGTTGAGTAATGTCGCCTGAGCCGGGTTCTATGATGCCGTAACCCACTAATTGGCCATTGCCGAACACCCCGATAATGACGAAGTCCTGGGGAACCCTTTTTAACGACTCAAAGCTATTTTGCCAGGAAGGATGAAAGTCCCAAAAAGTGGACATCAGCTCCATATCAATTCCCGACTCCGTCATCTCATAGCCAAGGGGCAGCATTTTATTATTAGGAGCCAATACTTCCATTGGCTGTACGAAATAATTAAGCTCTCTCGCTACTTCAAAACCTGCTGCCCTGTAGATGGATATAGCCTTCTCGTTGTAATGCAATACTTCGAGTATGTATTGCGTGCAACCTGTCTCATGCAGATAAGGCAGAGAGTGTTCAAATATTTTTGATGCCAGGCCTTGTCCACGGTATGCTTCCCTCGTTCCTGTACCTGTATCGTAACCGGTATAGATACCATTGTAAAAACCTATACCATTTAGCGTAAAGCTCACCAGTTTAGCACCGTCAAATGCACCGAACGACAGAGCCGGTACATAACCACGGCGCTTCAGCAAAACCTCGAATTCTTCCTTTGTCCAGGTGCGTTCATAGTCTTTGAAAGCATCGGCCCAGGCAAGGTATAGTTCATCGATATCAATATGCTGCAAGGAACGTATCTTTTCCACGATAATTTCTATTATTGATCTGCAAAGCTGACCTCTACCATCGCACCTGTAGGTTTTATATGTACTGTTCTGCCTAATATTAGTGCCCTGTTGTCGGGCATGTGACCTGAGGGAAAGCCGAAATATACTGGTAAGCCATAGCCTTTAGCATGTTGCAATACTACCTCATGAGCATTCTGTCCGAAGGGTATGGTAGATTCTTTTATTTCTATAAGACCTCCCACCAGGATAGCCTTCAGCCATTCGAGCTTGCCGCGGTTCTTGAGCGTTACAATCATTCTATCGAAATGATAGAGGTATTCATCAATGTCTTCAAAGAAAAGGATATTGCCGGGCAAGTCACTATCTGAATCAAGCAGGGCATATAGCATAGAAAGATTCCCACCCGTAAGTACGCCCGAAACTGGGCTCTGAGTATTGTTGTTTGGGTCGAGCGGTATTGAATAGGCCAGTTGTTCGCCGAACAAAGCAGCCCTGAGTGTTTCGGTTGCAGCAAAGTTGCCCGTAGGCATACCTTGCAGCATCACTGAGTGAATTGTCTCAATGCCGAGCTTATTGATGTTATGGTGCAAGGCTGTTATGTCACTATAGCCCGCGATCCATTTTGGCCTTTCACGGAATTTCGTAAAATCAACTCTATTGATGATCCGCAGTGTACCATAAGCACCTTTGGTAAAAATGATGGCCTTTAAACTATCATCGCCCAGCATCTCTTGCAGATCCTCAAGCCTTTCCTCGTCGGTTCCTGCAAAAAAGCCATGAGTATTATAGATGTTCTTACCTAACACAGGTACCAGTCCCCAGCTTTTCAGGAGATCGAGACCGTGCTCTATTTCTTCGGGTGTTGTTCGCTTGGCTGTGCTGACAACACCTATCTTATCGCCCGCTTTCAGGTATGGTGGAGAAATCATTTACTTGTGCTTTATCAATGCTCAGGTAAATTAAGGAAAAGCCTGCAATTGGTTTCATTTAAGTCCTTACGCAATTGACCTCCATTCTGTCGCAATTCCACCGCGGCAATGTTAATCGGGCAAAGTATGTTTGCATCAAAAAAAAAGAACACTATGCAAAAGATAACACCGTTCTTATGGTTTGATGACAATGCCGAAGAGGCAATGAAACTATACACTTCGATCTTCCCTAATTCGAATGTGAAAGAAGAAAGACGCTATCCAGCCGGTGCTCCGGGTGGTATGAGCGGAAAGATAATGACCTGCACGTTTGAGCTGAACGGCCTGGAGTTTATAGCACTGAATGCAGGGCCTATTTTTAAATTCAATGAATCTGTATCGTTCTTTGTAAAATGCGAGGACCAGGCAGAAGTGGACCGCTACTGGAAAGCGCTAACGGCAGACGGCGGGCAGGAAAGCCAGTGTGGCTGGCTGAAAGACAAATTCGGACTGTCGTGGCAGATCATCCCTAAACAACTGGGAGAACTGATGGGCGACAAAGACCCGGTGAAAGCAAGCAAAGTAATGCAAGCTATGATGCAAATGAAGAAAATAGATGTGGTGAAGCTGGAAGAAGCCTACAATAGCTAAAACAACTCTACATATGATCACAGAACCGGCCGCTTACAAGGCGGCCTTTCTGTGTAGAGAAAGTAATGCGTAACTTTGCAGTATGTCTACCAGGATCACAGGTTTTGCGATAGTGTTATTTCTTTTCATAACTTCCTGCTCAGAGAAAAAAAGCAGGGATAGGTTTGAAGATGCCTGTGGTATAGCCCTGCCGGAGGATGTTGAAGTATTGAAAGATGAATTTATAGATGCAGGCAAGGACTATGGTATACAGTTTAATGTGCAGCTGGGGCCTGAAGACAGGAGAAAATGTGCAGCCAGCATCCGCGGCTCCAAGCTGTTCATAGTTGATACTACTGAGAAGAGCAATGCCTGGCAACCAACTAGCCGCGGCTTTCGTTTCTTCCTGGCTAAGGATGGGATCTCTTATACTATTGAAGTAGATACGGTATCGGGCCTGGTCACCTACAACGAACTAGGGTAACTCCTCTTCTTCTTTATTCCACTGCTCGTTCAGCTCACCTATGTAGTTGAGAATATCTTTGCGACCATGAAACTTCACTGAACTGGTTACAAATTTCTGCGGAATGAATTCCCATTCCTCCTTCATTTTATCAATAAAGGCACGAACATTGGCTGCCGCCTCGCGCTGGGTAATTTTGTCAGCTTTAGTAAAGACAAGAGCGAAGGGTATACCCCAATCACCAAGCTGGTTAATAAAGTCCAGGTCCAGTTGCTGTGGTTTCAGCCGGCTGTCGATTAAGACAAAAACACATACCAGGTTTTCGCGCTTCTTCAGGTAGTCAGCTATCATTTTTTCCCATGCGGCTCTTTGTTTCTGGCTAACCTTTGCAAAACCATAGCCCGGGAGATCGACCATATACCAATCATAGTTGATCAAAAAATGGTTAATCAGTTGGGTCTTACCGGGGCTACCGGAGGTCTTGGCCAGTTTGGTCTGGTTGGTGAGCATGTTGATCAGGGAAGATTTGCCCACATTAGAGCGGCCGATAAAAGCGTATTCCGGCTTATCGGGCTCGGGACATCCTTCCACTTTGGGATTACTGATCAAATATTTCGCGGAGCGTATTTCCATTGGTAATGGTAGCGTACTTTTGCAGGAATGCCATCAGAGATCAACAACCCAGCGGCAAATGTATTGCCGGATACGGGCTCAAATTTAAGCAAGAAAGAACAAGTAGCCGAAATGTTCAACGACATTGCCGGTAAATATGACTTCCTGAACCATTTTCTTTCTCTTGGAATAGATAAAGCGTGGAGAAAAAAAGCCATTCGTGAGATAGCGATAGTGGGTCCGAAGCAGATATTGGACGTGGCTACGGGTACGGGTGACCTGGCCATAGCAGCAATGGCTGCACGACCTAAAAGAATAATAGGTATTGATATAGCCGACCAAATGCTGGAAGTAGGCCGTAAAAAAATAGCCGCGAAAGGACTTTCGGGCACTGTAAGCCTGCAAAATGGCGACAGCGCTGCCCTGCCCTTTGCCGATAACGCTTTTGATGCAGTAACCTGCGCTTATGGAGTCCGCAATTTCGAGAACCTGGAGGCCGGCCTGAAAGAAATGTGCCGTGTAATGCGTCCCGGGGGCAAACTAGCTATATTAGAATTCTCCCATCCGCGAAAATTTCCTGTAAAGCAATTGTTCAAATTTTACTCCCGGTATATATTACCCACGCTGGGCAACATGATCTCTAAACATAGCCGTGCCTACACTTATCTGCCCGAATCGGTTGACGCCTTCCCCGAAGGAGAGCGCCTGGTTAACATATTAACTATGTGCGGCTTTAAAGATGCAAAGGCAAGACCTTTAACTTTTGGCATTACCACACTTTACACTGCAAGCAAATGAGTTTAGCGATAGACATATTTTACGACGAGCTGAGTGAACTGCTGGAAAGGCCCATCTTCATTCCGGAAAACCTGGACGAAATGGAAAAGGAAGTAACGGAAAACACCCATGGCATCGCAGTAAACCTGGGTATCATTAATGATGTGCATGCTGATGACCTCATGCACTTTGCAGACAAGCTGAAGGAAGCTGCAAAAACAGCAATGGCAGCAACGACAGCAGAAGCACTCCGTTTTTATCTCTGGCATGAAGAGGGGCAGCTCTGGTATAGCTTTGTGAAAGCAGAACACTTGAGGATGCCCTTCAGTGAAGAGTTTGAGGTAGCAGCAGAGGAAGAGGAAGTAGTGGAGAGCTATCTCACCTCATTAAGACAAGAGAATGTGACGGCGAAAATGTTCATCAATATCATCAGCAAACATTAACATGGCATATAAACGAAAGACCTGGGCAGATAAAATGAATGACGGCAGGGAACCTGTAGTGGAGATAGCCGGCAAAACCTTCGCAGGCGTAGAAAAGGGATCAAAGATGGTGATCGCAACGCCAAAGGTAGTGGATGCCTATATCCGTAACATTCCTAAAGGAGTGCATACATCGCTGATGCAAATGCGCGAAGACCTGGCAGCCGAATACAATGCAGATACCACCTGTCCCCTTACCTCCGGTATCTTCCTGAGGATAGTGGCCGAAAATGCATATGATGAATACCAGCAGGGTAAGGCCATCTCTAAGATCACTCCCTTCTGGCGTATGATTGATAAAAGGTCGCCTACATGCAAGAAATTAAGCTTTGGTTACGATTTTGTGAAAGAACAGCGTGCAAAGGAGAATCTGCCGGAATAGTGCAAAATGGCGGCATGATTATGTTAAAACCTGCTATTGTATAAAATCCAACATACTGTATCTTCGTGCAGGTACGTTATATATCCTTATTGAAATTTTAATGCGCTTACGCAGTCTATTAATACTACTTTGTTTCATATTCGTAACTGGCACTGTCTCAGCACAGCGCAGGGCGATGAATATGGCGGACCATGATGATAAGCGCTATTATTTCGGCCTGACATTCGCGGCCAATGTTTCCAATTACCGCATTACCTACGAAAATTCATTTGCCGAAACTGATACTTTCCGCAGGATAACACCATTCTGGAGTCCCGGTTTTAACCTGGGCCTGATGGCCAACCTGAAGCTAAGCAGCTTCATAGACCTCCGGTTTGTACCTTCCCTGGTATTTGCAGAAAAGAAGCTGAAGTTCAATATGTTCCCCGACTCAACTTCTACGCGGGCTATCGAATCAATATACATGCATCTGCCGTTGCAACTGAAATTCAAGAGTGACCGCATAGGCAACTTCCGCTTTTACGGAATGCTGGGCGGCAAGTTTGACTACGATATGTCGTCCAACGCCCGCTCACGCCGCAGCGACGAGTGGCTAAAGGTGAGTCCGATGGATGTTGGTTACGAATTAGGCGTAGGCTTTGAATTCTTTAATCCCAACTTCATTTTCTCTCCCGAAATAAAGCTTAGCCAGGGTCTGATGAATCAGCATTTCAAAGACCCGAATATCCAGCTATCAAATGCTATCCACACCTTGCGTACAAGGATGATCGTCATTTCCATTCACCTTGAAGGCTAATTAGTCAGCCCTGTTCACCAACTGAAAAATGGTAAAAATGTGATGCCCCTCGTGCAGCAGGAAGAATTCTATCCACTGCTGTGTACTTAGCCTGCCAAACTTCGGATGACGACCATATTTATCCAGGCAATCATCGGGAAGCTCCATGATGGTGTTGTACAGCATCTGCCTGTCCTTCACATATTCCGCCAACGCTTTCTGTACATCCATGTTCCGGCTAGCCTTGAACTGCGGATCTTCGTCGGCCACATAGCGTTTGAAAAAAGGTTCTTTTGCACTCGTGCAAATAAGCTCCAGTCTCTTTTCAAATTCACGCAGGTAAATGTACAGGTGGACGATGTTGTCGCGTACTGACCATTTGCCGGGGCTTACCTCTTTGGTGAGGTCTTCTGGTGTTGCGTTCTTTATTACCTGTGCTATCGTTTCATGCTGGTAGTCAAGCAGGCTTTCAAGAGAAGGATGAAGTTCCATGTTCTTTTTGTTGTGGCTGTAAAGGTAGTGGTTTATGTGAGCGGCAACTCCCAAATGACGATTGGGTCTTCAGGGCGGAAAACGGAGCGACGAGCGGAGGGAAAAAAGAAAGCCGACCATTAAGGACGGCTTCCGATATTAATTTGTTTCTTTTTAAGCAATTTTTTCTACCTGCATGTAGTTCAGTTCTACCGGTGTAGCACGGCCGAAGATCTTTACTACTACTTTCAGCTTCTTCTTCTCTTCGTTCACTTCTTCTACAGTGCCGTTGAAGTCGTTGAAAGGTCCGTCTACGATCTTCACTGTTTCACCAATAATATAAGGATCTGCAAGTCCGATACCTTGTTCTGACACTTCATCCATCTTACCAAACATCTTGTTCACTTCCGATTTACGAAGTGCTGTGGGATGGTCTTTACCCAGGAAGTGAATTACGTTGGTAACATTCTTGATGTGCTGCACCATATCATCGGTAAGCTTGCCATCTACGGCTTCAAGCATCAGGTAACCCGGGAACAATATTTTCTCACGCAGTACCTTTTTGCCACCGGCTACCTTAAACACTTTTTCAACCGGGCAAAGCACCTGCAGGATAACGTTTCCCCACTGATAAATGCTTACTTCTTTATCCAGGTATTCCTTTACTTTCTTTTCCTTGCCGCTTACTACGCGCAGCACATACCATTTGGTATCCTGGTTGATAGTATTCGCTTCCTGGTTGCTTGTAACTTCAGTCATCTTTACGGTTTTTAGTGTAACAGGCTGTAGAGCATTGTCATTACCTTATCAGCTGCTATATCCATACCGAATATGAGCAGGGTAATAAGAGCAAGAGCTACCAGAACGATAGCAGTGGTCTGCTGCAGCTCATCCCATGATGGCCAGCTTACCTTATGGACCAGCTCGTCGTAGGCCTCTTGTATATAAGTACCGAATTTTGCCATTTTCTGAACCGGGATTTATTGAATTATGGATTAACCCGGCTTTTTTTAAATGTTATCAAAACTAATCAACCAGTCAATTTTTTAACTGATCAACTAAACTGCACGGGCACGCGGATTCGAACCACGATCAAAGGTTTTGGAGACCTCTATTCT
>CAMPKR010000080.1 GCA_946887345.1 uncultured Bacteroidota bacterium
CTGCACTTCCATATGCAACAGAAGAACCCGTGAACCTGTTCGCGCGATAGCCTCTTAAATAGTTATTGCCTCCCAGCGTAAACGCCTGGAAATACTCAAAAGTTTTGCTGAAAATATGTCCGCCGCCAAAATGCAGTGCTGCCATAACTTTCCTCTCCTGGCTCAGCATTGCGTACACATCCAGTGTAGAGTATATCCGGGAAAATGATTCAGCATTGGTATTCAGGTCTTTCATTACACTTAGCTCCGTCATCCAGTTCACACCTTGCGTAGGTACGAACTCATTGTTCACATTGTCTGCACTGAAAAGCATCTTACCTCCGCCATAGAACTTCGGTTGTGTTATTCCGCTTCTCGGAATGCCGGTAACACTTCCATCATCCTCCAGTATCCTTCCTTTATTAAATTCCCGCGGGTAGGAATAATAATACACCGCAGGACCAATAGACACACCCATAATACTATCATTCAAAAAGCGCTTCCTCAGCAGCAATTCACCGGAGCTGTAGTTGTACCTTACGCGGTAATAATTAATAGTCTTCGACTTATCAAATACTGATTCATTTCCGTAGCCGAAGAAATTATTGAAGGTAGGGTTAGCCGTTTCCACTTCCATTGTCAGGTCAAAGCGTCTGAACACATTAATGAACTCACCCGTATACTTCAGCTGGTAAGCATTATTGCTCGGCGACATAATACCCGACAGCGTCTGCGCACTGCCATAGGGCACCTTCCTGAAACCAAAGGTGGTATATCGCAGCCTCAAACCCGCCAGGAAGCCATCATCCCTGTTTGCACCCAGCAGAAGCACCGGAAGTGAAAATGAAGAGTGTATCTTTTCAGAGAAGTTATACTCGTGCACCGATGGTGAACGTTGGAACATCTTTGTCGTCCATCTGCGCGAACTCACTTCGTTGGCTTCTGATCTCATATCATAGATATGGTTCCTTACCCGGCCTCTTATGTCAAAAGTATCCGCCCCTGTTCCGCCTGCTACCCTGAACTTGATCTTGCCCCTTGTTGATTCATCTATATCAAACCTGTCATCCCCGTTGAACCCGAATAGCCTTATCTCTTTGGTTATCGAGGGATCAAATAGTCTCGAGTACTTTAGTTCATTGTGCTCTTTCGAGTACACCTCCACGAGCGTATGCTTGCCTTGGTTGCTCACTTTGAATAGATCACCTTTATTACCGCCCGGCACATTTACCTTCCTGGAGAGATGACGATAATAGCCCATACCTTTTTCAGCCACTCCATCTCTCCGGGCTCTCAGCGTTTGGTAAACATACTCGCCACGAATAGCATATATCTCCCGCGGGAAGCGATGAACTGCACTGCTAAGCACGCTATCGGTTAATTTCTCCCTGAACTCGCTCAGCACTTGCTTCCAATCCTCTTCGGTCAGTGTATTGGTAAAATACCTGTCTACATGGGCACCTACCTTGGTCGCACGTCGCATACTTCCCACCCTCGGCTTAAAGTTCACCATAAACGAATAGCCTGCAAATCGTGCTCCTGCCATTATAAGACCCCTGTTACAATATAGCGCCTGGTCACGGTCTTTAGGGATCGGGTAATACATTTTTCTCCCTGCTGAGTCTTTGGTGCCCCAGCTCCACTGTCCGCGATGACGGTCAAAATCCGCGATCAGCACATCCACAAGCCGGCCTTTTAAGAATGTCTTCTGGTCAGCAAAGTGGTCACCGGCGGTGATCATTTCATTTACGGCCTCATAAGTACTTACCAGCTCATTATCATTAATGGCTGGCTTTCGTTCTTCTATTTGCATCACCGTATTGGCAAACAGCGGGCGGTATTCTTTCAACGCCGTGTCATTGGGAACGAATCTTATCTCCGGTGTTGCATGGGGAATATTCAGTGCCTTGTTTATCTCCGGCACCACCAGCGCACCATACGGATTCATCCCCGAAAGAATGTCTTGTATAATGTCTGCCCCCAGTGTATGATGAAGCCCTTCCGGTATCACAGGCTCCAAATTCTTATTAATGGAGCGCAGTCCCCATTCTTCCCCGGTGGCATCTTCCATCTGCAACGATTTGCTTTCGTGTCCTCCTCCCAGTCCTTTTATCTTCAGGCCGCCTTTCTCTTTGTCTAAATGAAACACTTTCATTTTTACAGCCGCTCCCCACTCTTTGCGGTAGTTCTCTCCTATAAAGATGCGCCTCAGCAAAGTAGACCGCGACATTTCCTTATCTGCTATCGCCACTGTGCTGTCCTCGTATATCATACCTCTCGTTGTCGTATCCTTAGCCAACCGCGGCTTCGCAAAATCCGCTACTTCGGACGTATGTTTCAGCGTTACCTTTTCATCTTCTATCTCATAGAATTTCACCCTCACTTTTTTCTCTTTCAATACTTCTATCACCGAAAAGCCGCCATGAGTACTTGCAAAGCTTGTGGCCTTAGTTTGTCTTATTCTTCCTCCACCCGCAGCCCCGCTCACTATAAAATCCAGCTCGCCTTCTCTCAGTAGTTGCATATTATGCTCTTGCCCGGTTATGAATAGCGTGTTGGGGTTATCCTTAAAGGCCTTCCTCAGCCCCGGCACATGCGATATACCCGTCTCTTCCAGCCTGCGGTAGCTGCTGTTGTTCCTTTGCTGGTTGGTGGTAATGGCATTCCGTGTTATGGGGTACAGCGAACCCGCCAAAGGCAGCGGCAGGTAGAACGAATTCATCCCGCGTATATCCGTCAGTGGAAAAATATGTTGCTTCCATCCAAAGGTGCTTCCATGTACTCCCGTGTTCTTCATGGGGTGATAGCTCAGTACCAGCACCATCTTGTCCCATTCGTCCAGCACTATGTCCTCTACCTCACCCAGTACTTCCTCCCTTGTCCTGTATTTACACTCAGACTCTACGCCGGGTTTGCTGCGCTCATGCAGCCACCATTGGCTGTTCACCACTACCAGTTCCGCATCATTCTCCAGTTCTATCTGCTCAGGCCCGGAGCAGCCATCGGCCGGCAGCATCCTTACATTCTTATTATTCAGTCCGGCTAGGAATCGTTGCTGTTCCAGCAGGTTCCTGTAGCCACCTTCTCTTCCATTCATCCACTCATTGAAGCCGGGTACAAAGAAGGCCTTCGCCTCGGTATTGGCTATAATACCGGCTTCAGCAGCCATGGTGGCGGTATCGCCTGGCTGCTTCGTATAATTTCCAAGGTATACTACAATGGTATTGGAGTCGAAGACTACAGTATTCCTTACCAGTTGCAGGAAGGGACTATTCCCCACTACTTCTCCCGCATTACCTATCACGATAAGCCGGTTAGTTACTTCCTCCTGGGCATGAACGCCTATGGCCCAAATCATTGCCAAAACCAGCTTCGTGTATCGTTTACTCATCAATGACCATTAGTGCTACCATACCGCTTACAAAATTGCTGCCAGCGACGACAGCCGCTACTTTCACAACAACCTCATCTATAAATGTCTTACACCAATCCTCATCCCGGCATGGAGGAAGCAGAATTTTTCGCTTGTCGAAAAATTCAGAGGTGGGTAATACAGCCGGCTAAGCAGATCTTACTAAGAACCCTACAACCTCATCCATACCCCAACCGCCTGTCAAACTTTTGTCATAACCCGCACTTACACAGTCCTTTGCACAAGCCCGGCTTGATTATTGCTGACTAATGGGAAATCAAAAAAGGATTATGAAGAAGATTGGACAAATTGCCATTGCTGCCGTTGTGACAGTAACCGTTTTCAGCGCCTGTAAGCAAAATCATACATGTGCGTGTAACGTAAGTGTGGAAGCCTACACGGAAGGAGACTCTACAGGAATGATCACCGTTGAAGCCCAGGACACTACCTTCACCTACGCTTATGAGGGTGTATCTAAGAAAGATGCCGACAACCAGTGCGAAGGTGCGGGTGAATCTCTGAACACCACTTACAAGATGCTGTTTGAAGATCACGTAACAGTAAACTGCGATCTGAACTAGTATTAAAAAAAGCAAGCTTATGAAACGGGACAATAATTGTCCCGTTTTTTTTTGCCTCGCAATATCCGCGAGATAATGGTATATTTAAGTAAACAATATTATGCATCCCATTACGATCACTCTTAACGATATTGAGGCACTGGATGAGGCGGAAACGGAAGGACTGGAAGCAATGCTATGCAGGGCGAAAAAAATTCAACTGAAGAAAAGCGACTGCCTGTGGGGGCCGGGCGCCATGCCTGACTATGAAGGGTACGTGGTATCGGGCCTGCTGCGCCATGTGGTGGAAGAAAAAGAAGATCATGAAAGGATCATCCAGTTCTACAGGGAAGGTGATTTTATCCACGACTGTTCCGGCGCGCCTACCGACTATTCCATTATGGCTGTGGAAGACTCCACTTTGCATATACTTAAAATGGGATCGTGGCAGGAGCTGATGACCCGGTTTCCTAAAATAGAGCGGATCAGCGGGCAGATCATGACCACGCAACTCCTCAGGCACAAGCAGCATGTGAATATGCTGATGAAACCGGGTCCGGAAGAACGCTATAAATTCCTGCTGCAAACAGAACCCGAACTAGTGAACCGTGTATCGGTCACCCACCTGGCCCAGTACCTGGGCATATCGCGTGAGACGCTGAGCCGCATGCGTGCAAAAGTGGCCGAAGGATCCATTTTGTGACCAGGGTCACAGTGGCTTTTTGAATGATGGGATAGATTTACCCTCACAAACGCAGCAAGCACATGGCACTCAAAACAGACATCTTCCGCGAACTGAAAATGGGCAAAGAAGTATTCCATCCCCTGGAATATAATACCGACTCTTTTACCATGAACTGGACTATGGAAAAAGGCGGCAAAGTTCCGCCTCACTTTCATGAGTATATGAACGAGCACTTTACTGTAACAAAGGGCGAGGTCACCTTTGTAGTTAATGGTGCGAAGATTACTAAAAAAACAGGTGAAGAATTCTTTGTGGCCAAAGGCGTTCCTCACTCGATAGTGAATAAGTACGGTTCGCAAATAGGACTGAAAGTAAGGTATGAACCCTGCGCTGACACACACAGGCTGTTCGAGATAATAGCAGTATTGGACAAGCAAAAACCGGGAAGCATGGTAAACATGCTCAAATACTTTTACCTGTATCCAAGACTGGGACTTAAACCGTTCTCGTCTGTGCACCCGAAATTTGTAATGACCATTATGCAGGGGATCGTGAATGTTGTCGGGAATGTATCGGGCTGGAGAAAGCTGGTGAAGGATTTTAACTGAGAGCCCGGTGCTTTGGTAGTGTTTTGTGGCGAGCGGCCCACTCCTGGTTGCTTCTGCCCAATCGCTGCCTCCCACCCCGGCCCTGCCACACGCAAGGCCAGGCGGGCCACCCCTTCCTGCGAGCAGGGGAGTTTGTGTTTTTTTTCGGGTGGGGGTTCTGTGGTATCTGCGCGTCCGCGGTGAGCCCACCCTTGACTTTGCAGGCCAGCTGCAAAGTCAGGGGTGCGCGCTATTTTAAATGTCCACAAGCTTATAATATGTCAGGCCGAGCTTAAGGTTCCGGTTTTTCCAGATGATCTTCTTTTTCTCTTTCAGACAAAGAGGTACCAGTTCATCAAGAATAAAGCAGGGGCCATGATCGCTGGCTCCCTGCATCAGATCAGTAAAGGTTTGTCCTGTCATTTCCAGGTAGCGGTCTAAATTGCTCCCGATTGTGTTTTTGGCCTGAGGAGCTTTTTTTTGCTGCCCCGGCCCTGTTTTTTCTTTCTTTCCTTTGATGCTCACCGGGCGGCTGCTCGGGTTCAGCGCCCACCTGTGGCCGCCGACGCCTACTATGCGTTCGTCCTCGGGAAGTACACAAAGTGGTTTCTTTGGTTTTTTCATTGGCTAAATTGTTAGAATGTTGCAGCAGAAGCCACTATCGAATTTCGCTTATCATTTGCAGATTACATATTCCGGCATGGATCACTTTTTAGAATTCTTTCGTTTAAGGATCTTGCCGACCTGGATGTCATACTGGCCGGTACGTTTGGACAGGCCCCTGTACTCGGTAATCATCCTTGGGGAATCAGGCCTATAGCCATTGATAAACCCGATATTTTCAAACGGTTTCTTTTTGCCGCCTTTGTCGTATAGCCGGCTTGTCCGGTACGGAACTGCAGCGCGGTACTCAATGGTTTTATCACCTAAGGCGATCTGATCGAAGTACTTTTTAATAATGAATAACTTTAAGGTGCCCATTGCAATTGATTTTTTAAAAGGGTAATGCGCTCGCCACAAAAGAAAAAAATCCTGCATTCGATCAGAGGACAGCGACAATAGCTACTCAAATTCGCTATACAATACACTATCACCAAAACGGATCTCGCAGATATGCGGGAATCTGCCATAATGTGCAATGGTAATTTCATTGCCGGGCAAATTCTTCTGCCAGTCGCTAACCGGCAATTTTTGTTGAATACCCCGGTTAATATAAAAAGAACCATTACCACTTTCTAAGTAAAAAGTGACGTCGCCGGTACCGCTGTCAGCAACAATTCGTTCTACTATTCCCTTTTTTAACGGACAATCTGCACGATCCGGATTCCCTGGTATACAGGATGCGAATAGAATCAATATTGCAATTACAACAAAGCCGCATACAGAAGTAATGGTGAACTTTCTCATAATCATGGAATCTGATAACTATAAAGTTATAATAGTAAATGGCAAGTTTCCCCGCAATGACTTTCTGGACGTGTGGTCCATTGAACAGAACAGCACGGAAGCTCCCCTCCTGTTTTTAGGAGGGGATGCTGAAAAAACAGCGAAGCCGGTTTTTCAGCTGGGGAGGTTTACAGCCGCAGGGCAGAAACACACAAACAGAAGCATTCAGCCATAAGTAGGAAGCCACAAACTCCACCGCCCATATTTACCCTTAACATATATTAATCAAACAAAATAGAATCCGTGTATTCCCCTAAATTATACAAACTCAGTCAGTTATAATTTATCACCCGGTCAATAGGGTGTTTTCACCTGTTATCTGTTTGTTATCCGCTTCTAAACCTGGGGTTAAGCGGGCCGCTAAAATTGGCAAAGGGCCTTCCGGCGCAGCATCTTTGTGTCATCACGAGAGGGATAAACATATAGAGACATGAGAAACTTACTTTTAACTACCGTTTTACTTTTGGCCTTCGCCCGCATTGCAAACGCACAAAACGCCAGCGCCGGTGCCAGCCAGCAGGTGAGCCTTACATTATCAAATGCCATCGCTATTACCTTTACAGGTACAGGCACCAATACCGGCAGCACTGTAAATATGGCGTTCAATACCGTGAACGATTACCTGCAGGGTGTCACTTCGGCTGCACAGCAGCTTAAGGTGCAGTCAAATACAGGCTTCAACGTAGCTGTAAAGTTTGACGTGACTACATTCAGCTATGTAGGACAGGGCATCCTGAACCTGAATAATATTCCTGCCAACGTATTCCAGGCAAGGGTTACAGCTAATAATACAGGCGGCAGCATTGCATCGCCGTTCAGCGCTACCAGCTATGCTCCGGTTTATTCCACCAACCAGGACATCATCACAGGCGGTCAGTTTGGCAACGACCAGAATTTCTCCGTAATGTATAAGGTTATACCCGGTCTGGCATTACCCGCAGGTATTTATACTATCGATATCGTATACACTGCCACACAGCAATAAGTTTTTCGCAGCATTATTTTTGATCTTTTCTCAAAGGGCGTCCGAAGTGACGCTCTTTTTTCCTTTACATACTTAAAAAAAAGCTGTATCCTTTCTGGAGCAGCGATAGCGGCATTTCAACTATTGAAAAATTTCGAAAACGCTGGTAAGAATCTCTGTTCTTTGAATATTGCCATGCTTTTTGTTGATATCAAAGTCAAAATCTGAAACTTCAGCAAATCCAAACCACTCAATAAACCTGTCAACGGCTCTTGTCGTGAACGCTGTTTGACAGGCTGATTCCGGTGTCCAAAAATCCTCGATGGGATAGTTTTTAATCAATTGAGGAAAAGCTTTGAAATATAGATCGGAGTAAAACTTCACCGGTCTTTTCGTTGCACCATACTGCAATAAAAGAAAGATCGTATAGGCCCAGCCAATTTGCCCGGTGTGCGGCTCAGGAAATCCATCATTGTATGCCCAGTTGAATTTTTCAGTGAATGTTTTTAAAAGCTCTTTTAACAGAACATCCCTCTGCATCGTTTCCAACCAACTGGTTCCGGCTTTTGTAAAGACAAATTCGCCCTTTTGACGTTTCACAAAGGGAAGAAAACGGGTTGTAATATTTAAGGTTGTAAAAACTTCGGATTCTCTCTCCCTCAATTGTTTATTGCCCCTCCATGCTTCAAGCGGATCTTTGATGAATCTGGAGGAATATAGTTCTCCTATTACTTTTGGGGGTATCGAATTGGTGGCGGTGAGTTTTAATTTACCATCTCTGCCTATTATCTTCAAAAATTCTTCTGTTAACCTGAAATAAGGGCTATTATCTAAAACCGCCCCGCCAAAGCCTTCTTTGAACCTAATGGGCGAGAACTTGCCAAAGGGCTGTTTTATCAGGGCATCCATTTGATTAGGGGTTAATCCCTGGAACTCTTCTAAAGGTGTATTATTATACTGCTCAATCTGCTTCAGGTAATTTCTCATAATGCCCCGGCTGAATGGTATTAAGATACGAAGGGAATTAACATAAGCAAAATGTTAGATTTTGCTGGTTGTTGATTAGTCAGCAACCCAAAACATATTTCTTTTGTACTAATTGTTTTGTTATCAGACACCTTTGCGCCTTTGCGGTTAAAACATACACCAACCGCGTTCGGTAACAAGAACCTCCATAAACTTTCAATCACCCATACAGCCCCTTGCGAAAACTTCGCGCCCCCTCCGTGTCCTTTGCGTCTGCAACCAATACACTCACCCAACCACTTTTTGGTTTTCACTTTTGAGTTTTGCCTTAAGAACAAAAAAGTTTCCCACATACCGCTCTTAAAATTTGCCCCACCCCTTCTCTATTTCGTATCTTTACTACCACAGCTCAGGCACCCCGCCTCAGCCGCTCTTTGACATCACTGTAAACT
>CAMPKR010000081.1 GCA_946887345.1 uncultured Bacteroidota bacterium
CAGCAGACCTAACATTCACTATATCAGCGATGAAATTCACGTCACCTATTACTTCGTCTTTCATTAAGACCTCATTGCGGATGACCACTAGCTGACGAGCCTCCATTGACTCAACGCTCTTCTCCAACTGGGCTTTTTCTTCCTGGAGTTTTTCTATCGCCTTTACCGGGTCTTTAGGGTTCTTTAGCTGGTTTTGCATCTCGTGCAGGAGCGCAAGTTTGCTGTTAAAGTATTCAAGAGCTGCTTTACCGCTCACGGCCTCTATACGACGAACACCGGCTGCCACAGCGCCTTCGCTGGTAATTTTGAAAACACCCAGCTGGCCTGTGGTACCTACGTGCGTACCACCGCAAAGTTCTATAGAATAGCCCGGATCCATGATCACTACACGAACGCGGTCGCCATACTTCTCACCGAAGAGGGCCATGGCTCCCATGGCTACCGCTTCGTCCTTAGACATTTCGCGGATCACCACATCTACGTTCTCCCGTATCTTATTGTTGACGATCTCCTCTATCTGTGCCGCTTCCTCATCCGTCACTTTTGCAAAATGAGAAAAATCGAAACGCAGGTGCTCTTCATTCACTAACGACCCTTTCTGCGCTACGTGGGTTCCCAGCACCTGGCGTAGCGCAGCGTGCAAGAGGTGGGTGGCGCTATGGTGTATCTCCGTAGCGCGGCGTTTGTGTGCATCTACTTTAGCCAGTACACCGCCACTCATATCAGCAGGTATTACCTCGGCAAAATGTATAATGAGATCATTTTCCTTTTTGGTATCGATGATCTGGATGGTTTCATTTCCGAAAACCAGCTCACCGGTATCCCCTACCTGTCCTCCGCTTTCAGCGTAGAACGGAGTATTGTCCAGAACTATCTGGTAAGATTCTTTGCCTTTTGCTTTCACCTTGCGGTAACGCAGAACAGCAGCTTCAGCTTCCAGGCTATCGTAACCAACAAACTTAGTAGAGCCTTCAGCCACAGTTATCCAGTCCTCTGTATCAAGCGCAGTAGCAGCACGGCTGCGGTCCTTCTGTTGTTTCATTTCAGCTTCAAAGGCAGGCTCATTTACGCTCAGGCCTTGTTCACTGCCTATCAACCTGGTAAGATCTATCGGGAAACCATAAGTATCGTAAAGTTCAAAGGCTGCCTTCCCGTTGATAACAGTAGTGTTTTGCCCTTTGGTATCAGTTATTATCTCGTCTATCTTTTTCAGTCCTTTGTCAAGTGTACGCAGGAAAGCATCCTCTTCTTCCTTCACCACCCGGCTCACCAGGTCTATCTGCTTCTGCAGTTCAGGGAACACATTTTCGAACTGCGTGGCCAGCACCGGCATCAGCAAATGCAGCAGTGGTTGCTTATGATCCAAATAAGAATAGTAGTAACGCACCGCCCTGCGAAGGATGCGGCGTATCACGTAACCTGCACCTGTGTTAGATGGCAGCTGGCCATCAGCAATGGTGAAGCCTATAGCACGTATATGATCAGAAATAACACGGAAGGCTATATCTGCTTTGCTATCAGTATAACCGTATTTCCTTTTTGTGAGTTTCTCTATTTCAGCGATAGTGCCGGTAAAGATGTCGCTATCATAATTACTCTGTTTGCCTTGCAGTACTCGTACCAGCCGCTCGAAGCCCATACCGGTATCTACGTGTTGTGCGGGTAATGTTTGCAGCGAGCCGTCCTTCTGCCTGTTGAACTGCATGAAGACATTGTTCCATATCTCTATCACCTGAGGGTGATCAGCATTTACCAATGTTTTGCCGTCCACACTGTTTCTTTCCTGCTCGCTGCGACAGTCAACATGTATTTCACTGCAAGGGCCACACGGACCCGTATCGCCCATTTCCCAGAAGTTATCCTTCTTGTTACCCATAAGGATACGGTCCTCAGCTATGTATTGTTTCCAGAAGTTGTATGACTCTTCGTCTTTAGCCAGGTTCTCTTTGGCATCACCTTCAAAAACGGTAACGTAAAGCTGGTCCTTAGGTATCTTATATACTTCGGTGAGCAATTCCCAGCTCCACTCTATGGCTTCTTTCTTAAAGTAATCTCCAAAGCTCCAGTTGCCCAGCATCTCGAACATGGTATGGTGATAGGTATCAACGCCCACTTCTTCCAGGTCGTTGTGCTTACCGCTTACACGAAGGCATTTTTGTGTATCGGCTACTCTTTTATGCGTGGCTTCTTTATTGCCCAGGAAATAGTCTTTGAACTGGTTCATCCCTGCGTTGGTGAAAAGCAGGGTGGGGTCGTTCTTCACTACAATAGGTGCAGAAGGAACAATGCTGTGTCCCTTCTGTGCGAAAAAATCTAAAAACTGTTGCCTTATCTTGTTAGCCGTAAGCATATAATATTATTACAAATAAGGCTGCAAAGATAAGTACTGATATGATGTTTGAGGTTATTTGGCAAATAATACCTATAATTTGGATAAATTTGTAAGAACAACATTATTATGGGAGCAGCTAAGGCTTTAGATAAGGAGATCAATGTCTATTGGGACAAACTGAATACTCACCAAAAGGAGGTTGTTCTGAATGTTGTCAAAACACTGGCTCACGATGAGACCAGCTGGTGGAGCGAGGTAGAAGCGGAAGCTAAGGCATCTGTTAACCGTGGGCTTAAGCAAGCGAAGGAAGGGAAAGTTGTCGGTCATGAAGATGTGATGAAAAAGCACAGAAAATGAGTGTCAAAGTAGTATGGACACTGGAAGCAGAAAGCCTCTTCACAAAAAACATCTATTACCTGCGCGATCAATGGAGCGAAAAGGAGGTCGGCAATTTTATTACCCAGACCGAAAAGATTATTGACCGCATCAAAAAACACCCAGAATCATTTCCCCAAGGCGTCAATAGCAAATCGTACCGCCGCGCGAGACTCAACAAATACATTGTCTTATTTTACAAGTATTACAAAGCACAAAAGAAGGTAGTATTGCTCACCTTTTGGAATACCAAACAAGACCTTTCTAAATTAAAGTACAAATAGGCGTAAACTGCGCTGCTGTACGTCTGCATTCCCTTATATTTGTTTTGTGAGTTTCTTATATCCGTTATTTCTTCTTGCAGGGCTTAGCCTGGCTATTCCTGTGCTCATTCACCTGTTCAACCTCAGAAGGTATAAGACTGTCTTTTTCCCGCATACCCGTTTCCTTAAGAATATACAGCTGCAATCGCAAAAGCAGTCGCAACTAAGGTACAAATGGCTGCTGGCAGCCCGCCTGCTCTTCCTGGCCATGCTGATTTTGGCTTTTGCACAGCCTTTCTTCAATGATAGCAGCAAAGCAGGTACTGCTAACCGCACACAGGTGATCTATATAGATAACTCCTACAGCATGTCGGTAAAAAAAGGTGCGCGCAGCCTGCTGGATATTGCCAAAGATGCCGCCCGCAAGCAGATACAGAACGGTCCCGTAGGGACAAGGTATGTGGTCCTCACTAACGACAAGCCTGTAAGTTATAAGCCGATCCCCGCAGACAAAGCACTTACTGCAATTACGGCTATCGAATTTTCTGCGTCCGGTAAGGGATCGAACCAGGTATTTGCCACCACGCAGAGTGTGATACAGGGCGAGGCTGTGCCTGCAGCGGATCTTTACTACTATTCAGATTTCCAGGAAAATTCCTTTGCGGCTAACAAAGATGCTAACCTGACTAAGAACATCACCTTCCACGGTGTCCCTGTGCAGGGAGAGTCAGTGCAGAATATTTATATAGACACGGTGTACCTGGATGCACCCGTGCTGCAAACAGGCCAGAACAACAGGCTGGTGGTTCGCAGCAAAAAGACGGGTGATCTGCCAAAGGAAACAGCTATCATACAGCTATCTGTAAACGGGCAGGTAAAGAGTGCAGCCACACCGCAGTTTAACGACAAAGACGAGAGTACAGATACGCTTAGCTTCCAGGTGAGCGATGCAGCCTGGCAAAAGATCAGCATCAGCGTAAATGACGCCGCACTGCGCTACGATGATACTTTCCGTATTTCAGCGCGATCATCTTCTAATCTTTCGGTATTGGTACTTAACGAAGGACAGGCTAATCCCTTTATACAGGCTGCTTTCCGCTCTTATAACGGCTTCCGCCTGAACCAACAGGACATAGGGACTGCCCCGCCCGATCTCAAAGATTACAACCTTATTATCCTGAACGGCATCACCCGCCTCGATGCCGGGCTGGCTCAGTCACTGAATGCTGTGCTGCAATCGGGTAAGAGCATCTGCATATTTCCCGGCAGAAGCAGGGATGTAAGCGGGCTGAACGAAGGTCTCCGCGGGCTGGCTGATGTTCGTATCCTGGGTGTAGATACCGTATCGCAGACCGCAAGCACCCTGCAGGAGGGCAGCGATCTGGTGAAAGATATCTTCGAAAGAGTGCCCGAGAACGTACAATTGCCGATAGCCAACTGGCACTACATAATAAGAGCCGGGCTGAGTGCTAACCAGCAATCGGTGCTGAGCTTCAGAAACGGTGACCCCTTGCTTGCTAAGTATAGTCCTGCGAAAGGGCAGTTGTATATCTGCGCTACCAGTGCCGACCTCGAATCGGGCAATTTCCCGGGATCTTATTTTTTTGTGCCCTTTCTCTACCAGATGGCTATACAGTCGAGGGGCGGAGACGTATATGCCGTCACCTCGGGCATGCAGCAGGCGGCCTATCTGCCTCTGAACAATGCAGGTGAGCGCAATATGGTCCATCTCTACGCACCCGGCATAGATGCAGTCCCTCCCCAGAGGCCGAACGGCGCGGGGCTTGACGTATACATTGACCAGGCGGTACAGCAGTCAGGGTTTTATAATTTGTCAGCTGCGGGTGGCGATACCAGTGTAGTGGCCCTGAACCAGTCGCGCGCGGAATCGCAGCTGGAGCTATGGAACATCAACAGCCTGAAAAGCACCTGGAAAGGCGATGACGTGCGCTGGCTGACCACGGCCGAGGTAAGCGCCAAAACCAAGACAGGCAGCTGGGGCAGTTTCCCGCTTTGGAAAGTTTGTGCTATTTTAGCCCTGTTAATGCTGGCTGCCGAAACTTATCTGTTGGCAGGCGGTTTTCGCAAACAAACTGTCGCTTCTTAATTGCCTCATATGCACCTGCTGATACGCCAGGCAAAGATGGTAGCCCCCGGCTCCGAATTTCATGATCAGGTAGTCGATTTACTGATAGAAGATGGTATTATAAAAAACATTGGCAACGGGCTGAAAAGCAAAGATGCCGAGGTAGTAGAAGCCGATGGCCTGCATGTAAGCCCTGGATTTACCGATGTTTTTGCCGACTATAGGGAACCCGGCTATGAGCACAAAGAAACCATAGCTTCAGGACTGGAAGCGGCCGCAGCAGGAGGGTTCACCTCGGTGCTGCTGGTACCAAATACTAACCCCGTAGTGGGCTCTAAGTCAGCGGTCCAATTCATTTTAAAGAAAGCAGCAGGGAATGCCGTATCTGTATATCCGCTAGGTGCGGCCACTAAGGAAACAGAAGGCAAAGCACTGGCAGAAATGCTGGACATGCACAGCAACGGCGCGGTAGCCTTTACCGACGGATGGAAACCTGTGCAGAATGCCAACCTGATGCTGAAGGCACTGGAATATGTGAAAGCTTTTGACGGTACTATAGTCCAAATACCGGCAGACGCTCCCCTCTCTGAAGGCGGGCTGATGCACGAAGGACCTACCTCTACCAGGCTAGGCATGGCAGGCATCCCGACACTTGCTGAAACGATACTGCTGCACAGGGATATAGAACTGCTCCGCTATACGGCATCAAAACTGCACGTAACAGGTGTATCCAGTAAGGAAGGCGTGAAAATGATCAGGATGGCAAAGGCCGAAGGGCTCAATATCACCTGCTCGGTAAGCCCTTATCACCTGGCGCTGAATGATGATTCATTAGATACCTACAATAGTTTATACAAAGTAAATCCCCCCATACGCAGCGAAGCCGACAGGCAGGAACTGGTGGCGGGGCTGAAAGACGGAACAATAGATTGCATCGCTTCACACCACCGCCCTCAGGAATGGGACGCAAAGGCAAAAGAATTTGAATATGCGTCGGAAGGAATGAATGTGCAGGAGATTACCTTCCAGTTAGTTTATAAGGCATGTGGCGACCAGGTACCACTGGAAAGAATAATTGACGCACTGGCGGTAAAGCCGAAGCAGGTATTCGGACTTGAGGGCGATACGATAAGGAAGGACGCCAAAGCAAACCTGGCGATATTCAGCACAGGAGGAGAATGGACGCTGGGAAAAGGAAATGTACGATCCCTTTCGGCTAATAATCCCTTCATAGACACCGTCTTCAATAGCAGGATCATCGGCATTGTAAATAATGAACAATCACACTTAAATAAATAAATCATGGAAAATCAAGCAGCAGAAAGTGCAGTACCTGCACAGCCTTTCAACCGATTTTCAATCCCGGTGCGCTGGGGAATTATTTTGGGTGTCCTCGCCTGTATCTTAACAACAGTGCAGCATATGTTCCTGATAGATTCCTACGGGCTGTATATGACTGTGTGGATACTTAGTTTTGTACTTAGCCTGGTGTTTTATTGCGTAGCAGGTGTGCAGCAAAGGAAGGCGATGGGTGGGTATATCAGCTTTAAAGAAGCCTTCTCAGCCATATTCGTCGTTATTCTTATTTCATCGGTGATCAGCAGCATATACGCCTTTATCTACTTCAAGTACATCGATCCGGATGTGATGGATAAACTGAAGGAAACAACGCTGACCTTTATGGAAAATGTGGGGGCTCCTGCAGAATCTATAGACGACGCAGCAATCGAATTTGACGAACGCCTGGAAGACAGCAAGAAACCAGGCCCTATGTTACTTAGCTACTTTAAAGGCCTGATCATATACAGCATCTTCGGTTTTATCTGCGCAGCTATAGTGAAAAAGAAAAAGCCTGTATTTGACGCCTAATCTTATCAAACACTATGCATAAAGACATTTCTATAGTAGTCCCCTTGTTCAACGAGGAAGAGTCTCTGCCTGAGCTGGCAGAATGGATAGAGCGTATTTGCTCTGAACATGGCTACTCTTATGAAGTGATAATGGTGGATGACGGCAGTACCGATGATAGCTGGAAAGTAGTAGAGGGGCTGGCCGCGCAAAATAATGCTATTAAAGGCATCCGCTTTCAGCGCAACTATGGAAAATCTGCTGCTCTGAATGAAGGATTTAAGGCAGTATCCGGCAACGTGGTGATCACCATGGATGCAGACCTGCAGGACAGCCCCGACGAGATTCCTGAGCTATACCGCATGGTGACGGCAGAAGGTTTTGACCTCGTCAGCGGCTGGAAGAAAAAGCGCTACGACAATGCAGTAACAAAAAATCTCCCCTCCAAATTATACAATTACGTAAACCGCCGGGTATCGGGCATTAAGCTGCACGATATGAACTGCGGCCTGAAAGCATACAAGAAGAAAGTAGTAAAAAGCATAGAAGTATACGGTGAAATGCACCGCTACATACCTGTGCTTGCCAAGTGGGCCGGTTTCCGCAAAATAGGCGAGAAGGTGGTAGTACATCGCGCACGTAAATACGGTGTGTCAAAGTTCGGCTGGGAAAGGTTTATCAACGGCTTCCTCGATCTGCTCTCTATACAGTTTGTCAGCCGTTTCGGCAAGAAGCCCATGCACTTCTTCGGCCTGCTGGGCACTATTACCTTTATGTTGGGCTTTATTATTACTATGTACCTGGTCATAGCCAAACTCGCCTACGGCGATGCCTATCCCTTAACCAACAGGCCGGGCTTTTACCTGGCTATCGCCACCATGATAATAGGCACCCAGTTTTTCCTTACCGGCTTTGTTGCAGAACTGGTATCACGCTCAGCTGCGGACAGGAACCATTATTTGGTGGAGCAGCGGCTGGGATTGGATGAATGACACTCTAACGTACATAAAAGCTATACTTATGACCTTAATTTGCCGATATCTTATCGTGTTTTGTATCCTGGGTGTATTAGGATTTAGCGCGTGTAAACGGGAAAAGCCCATTTTAAAAGCCTGTGATCCCGCTACAGCTGTGCAGCTCAGTAAGGTTGAAGAACAGAATGGGCAAATTCATTTGGAATGGACAAACTGTTACGATGAAAACGGGCCAACTATTGGAATATCCCGAATTCTACTCAATGAGAACGGTGATTCGGCACGTGCGTTCCCATCGGTATCTGTCGCTTCTGGAACTAATGCTTATTTGGACAGCATACCCGTTTCCGGCCGCGTTCGTTATTCACTATTTTATTGGGTAGATGACCGGTTCTATGAAAGTAATAGAATGGAAATTGGCCAAAGCAATGCCGGCGAAAATGTAATCAATTTTTGGCCCTGGAAAGTGATCGGAAGTCCATATTCGGACTGGATAGTTTTCATTGATACATCACAACTTGTCACCTACAACTATACAACGAAACAATCAAATTCTTTCGCACTGCCATTTTACGCAATAGTCAGCCCTACAATCAATATTCACAACGGTGAACCAGAGATCTACTTTACAATGGCATTCTATGGCTGGAAGGTTTTTGTTCTGAACGTAAGAACCGCCCAGGTAACAGACAGCATTGACTTGCCCTCATACTCAATGGACCCGCAATTTTTAGTCTGCGATGGCAATAGGATATTCTTTCATTCACACCCTACCCCGGGTTACTTATTTACCATAGACCGAACGACAAAGCAAGTCCAAACATATATGGCCCAGGACTTTTCACTGGGCACAACTGCCTTTGTTCGGCACGGATACAATGATGGCTTTGTAACCGAAGGCTGGCATGATCGTAAAATACTCGTTGACAATAGTGGCCAGGTATCGCAAATCATAAACGGTTCAGGTTCTGAATATCCCCTTTCATCTTATAACGGTACTTACTGCGATATCCCTAATTCTCCAAATTTCATCTGCGGGCGACTTGGTATTGTTTATAATTATCAAACTACTGTTGTCCGGGGAAGTACATTTTTGAGCATAAAAAAGGAGGACTATATCC